>JAGGYO010000057.1 GCA_021162505.1 bacterium | reverse complement strand
TCGATCAACCCAATTATAGTTTGCCTGCTGAAACACTTTCGGAATCATACGGATTTTCATTCTCTTCAAATGAAGCATCCTCATCGTCAGGGTTGCAGCAAAAAATAGTCAGTATAAATAAAAACTTTACCAGTGCCAACATCCCTTTTAAATTTTTAATTCATCTACATGATGAATCTTCTTATAACAGTGATGCTTCTTCCTTAGTTCGTGGTCGTTTTTACATACGATTATATTATCCTGCTCCCGGCTCTGAAGATACCACACTCCAGATGAGCGAAATCGATATAGCTGGAATTAAGAATGAACAAGCATTGAATCCTTGGAATTTTGTGAATGGGGAAAATTTGTGTAACAATGAAATAACCGCTAAAAATAAAAACGGAGTAGATACAACAATAAATAATATTTCTGATAATGCTTTACTCGATCTGGCAATTGCCTGGGAAGGGAATGTGGAATTGCATGCTATGGATTTTGGAATTGACCATTTTGAAAAAATAGAATTTTGTACTGAAACGGTTATTCCCCTGGAAGATCTATCTGAGGGACCAACTCAACCTCTAGCTGAAGCCGTTTGCCAAGCTCATCTATCGGTTTATCCACTTTTCATTCAAAATATCGCGCAGGCAGGTCCCTGGGTATCCACGCAAATGAATACCGAAACGACCTGGATTGCCACTGGCTATCCACAGGAAGAAGAAGGAATAAGCAATACTTTTCAGTGGACAATCGAAGGGGAAGAGGTTACAAATAATGAAACTTCTGAATTCTCTCATACTTTTTCTAATCCGGGAGATTATGAAGTTTGGTTAAAAGTTGACCCTGAAATCTCTACCGAAACCATTGAAGCAAAAATTGATTCAATTTTATCTTTTGCCGAAGACGCATCATACATTAATTATAATGAAACTATAAAAGAATTGGGAATAAATAATCAGTTTGATGAGGCAATAGATGTAGTAGATAATGTTTTAAGTATTATCAACAATAAAATATCCAATGGTACGCAGGAGGATGATGCAGAAGACGAAAAAAGATATTTGATGCAATTGCTTCCCTTTTTAGAATACTATGAAATTTTTAATGATCCGGAAGATGGTTTTTCTTACGATATCTGCCCCACCCGGGTTGAATCAGGATATGAAATGGAAGTTAGTTGGCAACTCCCTCCATGCTTTGCATTGAATAGAGGAAATTATCCCGATGAACTTTGTTATCCCGGCAGGTCATCTTTTATGAAATTTTTGGTAACCAATCACGGAAGTCTGGACTATATTTCCCAAACCGATGATGATTCCCTGCCTTCCTTAAAACTTGAATTTTTTATTGATGGAAACGATGATCAAAACTTTTCTGAAGATGAACTGGTGTGGAGTAAAGATTTGGAAAGCATAAGTTCACAATCAAGCCGTTTTTTTGATGTAGAAGAATTCTTTGTCATGGATACAGCAGAAGGAACTAATGATGATGAGGCAGCGGTTTATTCACCTGGAATACATCTTTGTCGATGTCAGGTAACTACCTTATCGCAAGAGATGGACCAGGAGAATAACTCCATTCAACAGGAAATGGAGTTTGTCATTTCACCGGAACTGGCAACACCTGATTTTTCTATTGAAAATGCCCACTTTAATATTGATGATTACCGTAATCTGGATTTATATTTCTTTTTCAAGGAAAACTCCAATGATTTCTCGATTGCAGAAATCTGGCGGTCATTTTATCCCGAAGAATCTTACATTCTTGAATGGGGACCGATAAATTATGATATCTGGATTAAAAACGGAGAAGGTTATGAAGAAAAAATATATTCCGGTATCATGGAATCCATCGGCAGCCTGGAAGGGAAAGCAGCCGGTACACATGATTTGAATTTATACTATGTACCTGCCGGAGATTATTACCTAGAAATCATCATCAATCAGGAACGAAATCCCATGGAATCCAATTGGAATAATAATTCTGTTGTTCTTGATAGTTTTACCTTACTAAATGATTCTGGTAAACCATGGTATACCCGGGGAGGAGATACAAGCCGAAGCTATTGGAAAGATAGTTCTTTGAAACCACCTTTGATAACTAACTGGACTATTGAGACTTCGGGAGTTCCGATTGCCATGGTATGTAATGAACAGAATTTCTTTGTCCTTACGACAGATGGAAAATTGGAAAAATATGATTCGAGCGGAGTGAGGCAATTTTCTATAAACGGTTTTGACGGTCATCCTATTGAATTCGCTTCCTTAATGCTTCTTTATCCGGAATACGAGAATGAAAAAATTCTCGTTTTTACCGATGATAACCGGTTGGCATTGTTGAATACACAGAATGGAACAATCCTCTGGACTAGCCAGGAGGAATTTACGCCGACAGTTTATGGTAAAAATAGCGATTATCTATCTCATTACAGCCGTTGTCTTGATTATAACGGACAATATCTACTGGCTGCCTGGCCGCTGACCCTCTACCGTTTTAATGAGGCAATGGATGCACCGGAATTATTGTGGCAACAGGAAGAAAAAGACAGAGGAGAGGTCTTTCTTTTAGGTCAACAAATCTTGGCCGGCCAACGGATCTATTCCCTTGAAGGAGAGGAAATCGATAGATTGCACTGGGTGCATCAAAATGCACTTCGTTTTCAGGACTTTATTTATTCCAATAGAAAAAGAGTGAATTTTCTGACTGGGCAGGTGGAGGAAATTGACGCATTAAATCAACCGAAAGCACAATTTGAAAATCGAATACTGAACGGAAATACCCTGCAGTGTTTTAATAATCTGGGTAATGCTCTTTGGGAGATGCCTAAAAAAATATCTGAGGAATCTTATCCGTTTAGATCAGCACCTGTAAATTGGCAGTTATACTGTAAAAAAAATCCGGTTGTCATTGGGAACCAGGAACAGGGATTTATTTATATGGCTAACCAGCAATATCAGTTAATGGCTTTTGATTTGGAAAGCGGTATGCCTGTCTGGTATAGAGAATTTGTTACACCTCATGAGAATACGCAATTAATAAAAAATAAAATACCCGAAGAACTGGTTTCACAATTAAAATTTGGAAGTATTTTTTATCAGACACCACTTAATAAGGCGGATGGTTTTGCATGTAATATATCCGATCTTATTCCTTTCCAGGACTCGTTGCTGGTAGGTACTTTTGAAAATAAGATCTATCGCTTGAGTTCTTCCCCGGTAGATCATCTGGTTGTTCGGGGAACCATACCGCCGGAGTTTTATCGATTATCAACATTGAAGGTTTCTATCAGAGCCGAGGATGAAAACGGTTCGGAAGTACCCTTGGAAGATAAATTGATGGTCCTGGGTGATGCACGTCATTCGGTATTTGACCGGTTTCATCAGATAGGAGATACGATAGGATTACCTTTGAATATTTCCGATAAAGAAAAATTATCAGTTGAGTATCCCATGGAACCCTATAAAGTTTTAAAACAATTCCAATTTATTGATGTCCAAATGTTCTCCAATTCGCTTACTGTTCCTCTTAAAGTTGATAATGTTCTATCCATTGTAAAAATCAGTAAAAAAGATGCCGAGGTGGGTAAAATAACCAGCATTGCTTTGGATTCGGAGGCAGAATTGAGTTACCAACCCAAGCGGAAGCAAAATAAAATTACTTTATATTATAATGGTTACGGAAATGAAGATGTAGACCGGTTGGTCTACCCGCATGGTTACCAGGTTGGGGTAAGCAGGAAATCTAATGAGGATATTCCCAACATTTTTGAGTGGATTGATTTTACGGTATTTTTACCGGAAAATGTACAAGATGTTTCAAAAATAAAAATTAAAGTAAATAGCGAAATTTACCATCAAGATCCAGGAATTTTTTGGATTGAGAACCGAACACTGCATATCAATTGTTTAAAATTCTATGAAAATGAAGAACATGCTTATTTGAAAATATTTGTTCTTAAAGAGTAAAATAAGTAGAACAGGGGACGGTTCTTTGTTTGACATGAACAAGAATAAGAGGTCAAATGGAGCAGTTACCAGGAGTATGTTTCTAAAACAAAGATAGTCAATGTTGATTTTGCTCTTTCTTTATTTAACAAAGAAAAGGATAGGGTAATTAAGAAGTTTAAAAAGTTCAATAACCAGCCTAATAATGATCAATGCCTTTAAATCTATGAAAAAAGTAAAACCTTATCCGACAAAAAGATAAGGAAGCTAGCGTTAAAAAGATTAGAAATACCTTCACTTCACAATGAGTAGGCAAAAACGCAAATTGAGGTTTCGAGATATTTGAAGGAATTTGAAGGAAGTTCATTGCGGCAATTATCCAGATTAACAGGATTTACTGTCAATAAGATCTTTAGAGCTTGAAACAAAGAACAGTTGTCCCCTATTTTATGTTCGATGTTACACATGTATTGGGCCCCATTATTCGGAAAATTTGACAATTACAAAAAATATTGTAAAATATAATATAATACAAAAAATATTGCTAAGGGATTTATTGGATGAAAGATAATATTAAAGAAGAAGTTAATATTATAGATTATTTAGAATTCCATTTTGAAGAATTTACCTCAACCCAAAAGAGAATTGCTGATTATATTCTTTCAAATTATCAGGAAGTCTTGTTTTTAACTTCCGATGAGCTCGCACTTAAAATTAATACAACCTCTTCTTCAGTGGTTAGATTTGTACAAGAAATTGGCTATAACGGTTATCCTGACTTTAGAAAGAAGTTAAGAAGTTTGATTTCTAAACGCCTTAATATTAATGGTCAATCAGAAAAAGCAAAACAATATAAACCACTCGAAGACCAAAATATTGTTGATATGTCTATTTTGAACGATGTGAATAGTATCAACAAATTAATTGAGATGAAGGATAATAAAAAGATTGAAAAATTTGTGAAGTTAATCCTTGAATCTGGAAATAAATATATTGTTGCTTCAAGAACTTCTTTTTCCCTGGGTCATTTATTATATTTTAAAATGAGAAAAATTGTTCCGAATGTATTTTTTTTAAACAATTATGACCAGGGAATTTATGATGCTTTGCAGGGGATTAAATCAAAGGATATATTTATTGCTATCAGTTTTCCGCGCTATACTAATTTAACGGTTGATTTAGCCAAATATGCCAAAAGTAAAGGAGTAAGAGTGGTTTCCATTACCAATGGTAGAATTTCCCCGCTTTGCAGAATTTCTGAAGTTTGTTTATTTTGCCCTTACAAAGGCTTTACTTTTTTTAATTCAAATGTAGCGGCAATGGCTTTAATTAATGCGATTGTAAACAGAATCTTTGGATTAGACTATCATTCCGGAATTGAAAATTTGAAAAAAGAAGATGAAATTATTGAAGATTTTAATGTTTGGTTTAAGGAAAAGGGTATTTAAATGTAGGTGATTTATCTTAATTGTAGAAGGTGAATATCGAAAGATGTATTATCTACTGGAGGAGGTGATAATTCTGACAAAAAAATTGAAAGTAACAATTAAAAAAATTATAAAAGGAGGTTTGTTAAATGCTAAGAAGAAATAGTATTTTTGCTTTTTTAGTTACTGTATTTATTTTAGTTATTTGTTCAGCGCAAGTATTTGCAGCAACAGAATTTATTAGTATTGCCACAGGGTCAACAGGGGGGACATATTATCCGGTCGGTGTTATATTAGCTGGAGATTTTCAAGATGATATTGGCGGTGATTATAAATTTACCGCTCAGGCTTCAGGTGGTTCACGTGAAAATTTGGAAATGATGAGAAATAAAGAGATTAAAATGGCTATTGCGGGAGGTGCTCCCACTTCAAATGCTTATTCCGGAATTGCAAAATATGAAGGCAAAGCCATAAAAAATATTCGTTTTGTTACAGCGTTGTGGCCTGAAGCTATGCAAATTGTATATCGAACCAAAACCGGTATTAAAACCTTTGAGGATTTTTCAGGAAGAAAAATTGCAGTAGGTCCTGCCGGTGGTGGTGGAAGTGTTTATTTCCCAATTTTACTAAAGCAAATTTCCGGTTTAAGCTTTGATGATTTTAGACCACAATTTTTAGGGTATTCTGATTCAGCTCAAGCAATGCAAAACCGGTTAATTGATGCTTGTTTTTTAGGTGGAGGTTTTCCGACATCAGCGGTATCGCAACTTTATGCCAGTCAAATCTCTGTAGATATGATTGAGTATAGCGATGAGGATATAGCTAAAGTAAGAGAAGTTGCTCCGTATTTTGCTAAAGTTGTTATTGAAAAAGGAACTTACCCGGGACAGGATCGGGATTTGAATTTAATGGGCATCAAGAGTACTTTAATTGTAGAAAAGGATGTTTCTGAAGAATTGGTATATAAAATGCTGGAAGCAATATACACTAAAGATTTGGATGGACTAAAACAAAAACACGGTGCATTAAAAACAATGAGTTTGGATCAAGCTTTAAATGGATTAACCAGTGTTCCCTTACATCCCGGAGCGATTAAATTTTATCAGGAGAATGGTGTTGAAATTCCGGATGATTTAATGGGTAATTAATAAATCTAAAAATCTGAATTATCTAAAGAGAGGTTGAATGATTAATTCTTCCTCTCTTTACTATATTCTAAATATTTAATTGATTTTTAGATTTGAGGTAAGATAAATGAAAAATATAGAAAAAGATGTGGATAGTATAAAATATAGAAAATTAACCGGAAAAATTGGGCTTTTTATGTTGATTTTTTCAGTTTTTAGTGCATTAATCCATATTTGGTACAATAGTTTTGGTTTAATTGATATATTAAAGAAAAATTCCATTCACTTAACATTAATGATGGGAATCATTTTTTTGACCCGGCCGGCATCAAAGAGGTCACCAAAGGAAAATCCCTCACTAATTGATTGGGTGCTATTTTTATTCAGTTTATTATGTGGAATTTATTTTGTATTTTCTTATGATCGATTCATTAATTCAATGATGCAACCAAATCAATTCGATATAATATATGGAATTGTATTTCTTTTATTGGTGATTGAAGGAGCAAGAAGAACAGTTGGTATTCCCCTAACATTATTATCCGTCTTATTTTTAGCATATACTTATTTTGGACCTTATATGCCTGGAATTTTTATCCATCAAGGTTTTACTTTGAGAAGAATATTGATTAGGATGAGTCTAACTTCCGAAGGAGTATTAGGTATTGCAGTTATGATTTCAGCATCCTATGTTTTTATGTTTATTTTATTTGGGAGTTTTTTAAAGGCCACAAAGGCATCAGAGTTTTTTAATGATATTGCTTCAGCTCTAACCGGACAATCAAGAGGTGGTCCTGCTAAAATAGCTATTCTTGCCAGTGCTTTAACCGGAACTATTAGTGGAAGCTCACAAGCCAATGTAGCCACAACGGGAACATTTACAATTCCACTGATGAAATCAATTGGTTATAAACCCTATTTCGCAGGTGCTGTTGAAGCCATCGCTTCTACAGGTGGTATTCTTATGCCGCCCGTTATGGGAGCAGCTGCTTTTATTATGAGTTCTTATTTGGGTATTTCCTATACAAAAATCATGATTGCAGGTTTTACGCCAGCATTCTTGTACTATTTTGCTTTATATCACATGGTGGATTTAGGAGCGATTAAATGGGGATTATTGGGAGTGCCTAAAGATCAGTTGCCTTCTGTAAAAAAAGTTTTAATGGAAAAAGGTCACTTATCGGTACCTCTTTTTGTAATTATTGCATTTTTGGTTTTAGGATATAGTCCGTTAATTGCAGCATTTATTGGAATTGTGTCAGTATTAATTGTATCTTTTTTCCGTAAAAATACCAGATTGACTCTTAAAGATATTATATTTGCCTTAAATGAGGGGGCTCGTAATGCAGCCCCGATTGCATTGATTTGCGGTATCGTAGGATTTATTATCGGTTCTGTTGGCATGACAGGTATCGGACAGGTCATTGGAAATAGTATCGTAAAAATTGCAGGGGAGAATTTATTTTTAACTGCTTTTTTATGTATGATAACAGCAATTATATTGGGAATGGGTTTACCCGGAGTAGCTTGTTATATTGTGACGACAACTATTGCGGCTCCTGCTTTAGTAATACTTGGAGTTCCGAGACTTGCTGCACATTTTTTTGCCTTTTATTTTGGGACAATGTCTGCTGTTATACCACCGGTTGCCTTGACTTCTTTTACAGCAGCATCCATTGCCAAATCGAATCCAAATAAAACTGCTCTGGCCGGTCTTGGCTTGGGGGCGGCAGGATTATTATTACCCTATATGTTTATTTATAATAAAGTGCTATTATTCATTGATTTTACATTTTGGAATTATATTTATTCTTTTGTATCAATTGCCATCGGTCTTTATGCAATGGCTATTGCAATCATTGGTGTACTAAAAGCAAAGATTAATATCATCGAGAGAATTTTCTTTGCAATAGTAGCTATTTTACTCATTTTTCCAACCATTTATGCAAGGATCAGCGGTTTAATATTATTTGGAGTAATTTGGATGTTGCATATTAAAAAAACGCAACAATTCAGTACAGCGTGAAGCTTTCGAGACCAATTTGAAAAATTAATAAAAGAGTAATCTGAATATGAAGTCATGTAAATACAATCAATTGAGGTTAAAAATATTATCATTTGCACAGAGGTGAACATGTTACGATTAAAAAACAAAATAGAGCAATTATCAGAAGAGATCAATGAACAGGTCATAAAGATTAGACGGGAATTACATCAATATCCCGAGTTGGCATTTAAGGAGAAAAAAACTGCCAATATGATTATTCGGGAATTAAAAAAAGTAAGGGTACGTGTTTATGAAAATTATGCAGATTCAACCGCTGTCATAGGTGTTATAGAAGGAGCTCAGCCGGGTCCAACTCGCGTCCTACGTGCAGCTATGGATGGATTTTCCATTAATGAAGAAACAGACCTATCCTTTTCTTCCAAAATAGAGGGATGTATGCATGCTACCGGGCATGATGGTTTAATTGCCATATCTTTAGGAGTTGCAAATGTAATATCTCAAGTTAAGGCTGATTTGCAGGGAAAAATCATTTTTATTTTTCAACCGGCAGAGGAAGGCGGCGGTGGTGCTAAATATTTAGTAGAAAAAGGATTAATTGATGATTTTAATATTGATATGTTTTTTGGATGTCATATCAGTCCGGATTTACCTGCCGGAGCAATAGGATTAAAGGATGGTGTTTTAACCAGTCAGTCTGACCGGGTATATTTGGAAATAGTTGGGAAGGGTGCCCATGCGGCCAAACCGGAGATTGCTATTGATCCCGTAATTATAACAGCACATCTCCTTTTAGCTTATCAGGAAATTATTTCAAGGGAAATATCACCTTTTGACTTTGCAACACTTTCTTTTGGAGAAGTATCCATTGGTAGAACTTATAATGCAATACCCGAGAGAGCAATTTTACGCGGAAGTATCCGAACATACACTCCTGAGGTGCAAGATTATATAGAGAAAAGGATGAAAGAAATTTTTAAGGGAATCGTTTCCACATTTCGGGCTAGCGGAAAAATAGATTATCATCGTTTTTATCCTTCTGTCATAAGTGATAAAAAGCTGTACTCAAAAAAAATAAAATTCGCGGAAAATATATTTGGAAAACAGAATGTACATATTTTAAATAAACCATCTAGAATTGCAGAGGACTTTGCATTTTATTGCCAAGAAAAACCGTCATGTTTTGCTTTCCTGGGTAACGGTGGAGATTATGATGTACACAGTGCTCATCTCGTAATCGATGAATCAATATTTTTGAAAGCTATACAATTGTATTCTAATTTATTGTTTTATGCTTTAGATTAAATATTTTCGCATTAATTAAATTTAGAGGAGTTAGGATATGAATGGAAATAATTTAAAAATTCTCATAGATGGAATTATTATTGACGGTAAAGGTTCTGGTCCAATTAAAGATCAAGCCATCATTATCGAAGGTAAAAAAATTAAGGACATTGTTAAGGTTGATTCAATTTTAAAGAATATAAAACCGGCCTACACATTATATGATTTAAAAGGTCAATACATCATGCCCGGCTTTATCGACACTCATACCCATGTTCAAATGTCAGTGGCCCAGACTGAAATACAGAAGTTTAGAGAAAATATTCCTAAAAAAACCTTAAGAGCCGCTTTTCACGCCAAGAATACATTTGAGGCTGGTTTTACCAGCATACGTGATTTAGGAGCTGAATATCTCATTGATTTGGATTTAAGAGATGCTATAAATGAGGGATTATTGGTTGGACCAAGGATGTTTGTAAGTGGGTATAAGATTATGCCGACAGGTGCTGATTTTCCCATGTATGCTCCGGAAGTAAAGATTGAAGGACAGCATGTTATGGATTCTCCGGAAGCAATTAAAAGAGAAGTTAGGACTCTTCTAGCCCGAGGGGTTGATGTAGTAAAAGTGATGACTTCCGGTAGAACTGCCAGGGCAACCTCTTCTCCGGATGCCTATGCACTGAGCCTTGAAGATACAAAAATAGTCGTTCAGGAAGCACATAACCAAAATAAAAAAGTATCTGCTCATGCTCATGGAGCAAAAGGGATTAAAATTGCCCTTCAAGCAGGTTGTGATTCTTTAGAACATGGTACTATTTTAGATGATCAAGATATAGAAATAATGTTAAAAAATAATGTTTTTTTAGTCCCAACTTTGTCTTATGGGAGACGCATTGAGCAATTAGGAGGAAAATGTGATTTACCAAAATATGCCATAGAAAAGGCACTTAGAAGCAGGGAAAACAGGTTGAAGAGTTTTTCCAAAGCTTTAAAAAGCGGAGTAAAAATTGCACTTGGTTCAGATTCAGGCATGCCTTTTGTTAATCATGGAGATAATGCATTTGAAGCTATGTCAATGGTTGAGGCGGGAATGACAGTGATGCAGGCGATTCAATCAATGACCAGTTGTGCAGCTGAATTGATAGGGATTTCGGATAAGATTGGTGATATCACTCCGGGAAAATTGGCTGATATCGTTATTGTTGATAAAAATCCACTGCAAGACATTTCAGTACTTAATAATAAAGATAATATTAAAGCCGTAATCAAAGAAGGAAAGATAGAAATTGACCGCGGCTTGCGGTTTAAAGAAAAAGCATAATTAATTTGCGAAAAGTATTTTATTGACTCGAAAGGCAGAGAACACGGATTTACATGTGGATGAATGCAAGATTTGTCCGAAGGAAGTCGAGTAAAGTTTAAATAAGAGAATAAAATAGGGGGGGAATAAAAAAGGGGACGGTTGTACTAGCTCAATAATTCGGTAACTTTTTCCAACTTTTCATAAGGGGTGATATAAGCAAGTCCCTCATGTCTTCTTAAGTGATTATATTTAAATAAGAAGTTGCCTAAATTATAGATGAGATCTTTTACAGAATCAAATGAATTAGGATAAAAGAATTCATTTTTAATAATCTTCCAGAAGGCTTCTACTTTACCATTGGTCTGGGGCTGGTAGGGTCTGGTGTAAATATGTTTTATACCTAACTAGTCACACATGGTTTCAAAGGGGTGTTCTTTGTTGCGAAGTTAAGGTAGGATTAAAAAGATAACCGATGATATGTATGGAATATTTAAAGATGGGAAGCGACTTTCCTTGCTCTCTATATTTAAGGCTAATAGGTTCTGTAATATTTGAACTTTCTTATGCCATATATATGAATATGACAAGACACATAGAAGTAGTTTTAATGCTAAATAAGGAGAAATTATGAACACTGAGAAAAAAATATTAGAAATGGCAAAAGACTTAAAACCATATATAATTAATAAGAGAAGAGAATTCCATATGCATCCTGAGTTAAAATATGAAGAAAAAAGAACTTCAGCGATTATATATAAAGAACTTATATCCTTAGGCTATGAAATAAATAAAGTAGCAAATACAGGTATTATTGGAACACTAAAAGGTAATGGTAGTAAAATAATTGCCTTAAGAGCAGATATGGATGCACTTCCTATAAATGAAACTACAGGTAAGTCCTATGCTTCAAAAATAGAGGGGAAAATGCATGCATGTGGGCACGATGGACATATAGCTATGTTACTAGGTGCAGCAAAAATTATATCTTCTATGAGAAAAAATCTAAATGGTACTGTAAAACTCGTATTTCAACCTGCGGAAGAAGGCGGTTGGGGCGCTGAAAAAGTTGTGAATTCTGGTCTTTTAAATGATGTAGATGCAGTATTTGGGATGCATCTTTGGGTAGATCTACCATCTGGTGCAATAGGTATAAAAGAGGGTGCCCTTATGGCATCTGTAGATTCCTTTAAAATAAACATAAAAGGTAATGGAGGACATGCAGCTGAACCAGAAAAAACTTTTGATCCCATAGTTGCACTTATTGATATGGTTAATGCTTATCAAAAGATAATCTCTCGAGAAATATCTACCTTTGAGCCTGCTATTTTAAGTATTACCAGCATAAATAGTGGGAATACATTTAATGTAGTTCCTGAAAATGCTTCTATGACAGGGACAGTAAGGGCTGTTGATTTAGATACAAGAAATTTTATAATTAAAAGAATGGAAGAAATTACAAAGGGATATGCACAAGCGATGAGATGTGAAGCTAAGTTTGATCTTTTTGCAAAGCCTTCAATGCCTGTAATTAATAATAAAAAATTAGCTTTATTTGCAAAATCTATTTTCCCTATTATAGGCAATATAGTGGAACCAAAAATAACAATGATTGGGGAAGATTTTTCTTTTTATGCAAAAAAGGCAAAGACATTATTTTTGTTCCTTGGAATAAGAAATGAAGAAAAAGGAATAGTATTTCCCCATCATCATCCCAAATTTGATATTGACGAGGATATTTTAGATAAAGGGAGTGCAATGCATTCCATTTTTACTTATAGATATCTAAAAGATTTTTAAAGTTATATTAGGGAATATTTCTTTTTTTATTTCATGTTTTTATAATTATAAGCCGCACTACTCCATTGTGAAATGATATTGATGGTCATTCCTTATTATAAAAATTTAAAATAGGGGATGGTTGTACTAGCTCAATAACTCGATAACTTCTTACGGGAAACTATGGGAATTAAGGAGTTTCTTAGAACAAGGGACGGTTCTTTGTTTGCCAATCCCCAATTATCGTTGACAAAGAATACATTTATCGGGATGGTGTTTATAC
>JAGGYO010000001.1 GCA_021162505.1 bacterium | reverse complement strand
ACTTTGTATTTCTCCGATAATTTATTCCACATATATTGGTAATATCTATCAAAATTTTCCTTATTGTGATCTCCGGTAATTTCAAATGGTATTAGAATAACATATTTAGGTGGTGTTGCATTAAGATTAAGGATAAAAAAAGGTAGAATTATAAAAATAAAAATCTTATATTTCATAAATAATTATATCAAAAAAATACTTTAATTTCAAGAATACAAAGGTTGTATAAATTCCTTTTAATTTTTTCTTATTCTTAACATGTTCGGGTACTCTGTTGTTAAATAAATATATTGTTAAAAAATTCCATGTATTCTAACTCTAAATTCCAAACCACGAACATAATACCCTTTTACTTATCACTAATGATTAATACTAAATACTGTTTTGATTTTGACTTTTAAACTTTGACTTTATGACTTTCGACTTTTTACTAATATAAATGGCGGGAGCGACGAGATTCGAACTCGCGACTTCCTGCGTGACAGGCAGGTGCTCTAACCAGTTGAACTACGCCCCCGCGCTAATTATATTAAGTTTTATTATATAATATTTTCAAAATAAGTCAACAATTTTTTTAAAAAATATTGTTAATTTGTATTCTCTAACCTCAAACCTCCACTTCATAACAGTCCAAGGTCGAAAGTCAAAGGTCTTTCAAACTACAGACCCTAAACTACAAACTTGTCAATTCTCCTTTCTCCATTGTCGATTGTATTTCATTCTTCCAAAGGTATTATAAAATAGGTTATTCCATCCTTTTTAAATTCTTTTTTTATTTCATCTATACGCTTTTTAAATGATTTCATCTCTTCACTATTATTATCCATTGCTATATAAGCAAGATTGTTCTCCCCTGGGAATATCTCATTATTAAAGCGGGCACCACCTGCGGTGCCCTTTCCTATAACATGGGGAATAATTGTAAATTCATTGATTTTACATTTTTTCAAGAGTTCTTCTATTTTTGATCCCAAACTGATATTATAAATTAGCATTATCATTTTTTTCATACTTCTCTCCTTTAATAGATAGCGTTTTGCTCTACTTTACTTTTTCTTTCAAAAAAGTAATAAATATTTGGAACAATTACAAAGGTAAATATAGTGGACAATGTCAAACCACCGATAACCGCAATACCCAAGGGTCTCCAGCTTTCTGAGCCAACGCCCGTTGCTACTGCTAATGGGATCATCCCGAAAATTGTGGTAATTGCCGTCATGAGCACCGGTCTTAAACGATTTGAAACGCCTTGTTCAATTGCATTCTTTAGTTCAATGCCTCTTTTTCTTAATGTATTAATATAATCAACCAAAACAATAGCATTGTTGACAACAATTCCAATAAGCATAATAATTCCTATCATTGAATTTACTGAAAGTGTTTGATGAGTGACCCACAATCCAAGAAATGCTCCTGTCATGGCAAATGGTATGGTAAAAAAGATAATGAACGGTTCCTTTAATGATTCAAATTGTGATGCCATGACCATAAATACCAGAATTATGGCAAGAAATAATATTTGGATCAGAGATTTAAAAGAGTCCTGCATATCTTTCGCATTGCCGCCTATCGTATAAGATATCCCGGGTTCTTTCATTTTTTTCATATTTTTCTTAATTATATTTGTAATTTGTCCTAAAAATCGGGATTGTCTCAATATTGCTGTAACCGTAATGATTCTTTGTCTGTTTTTCCTACTAATGTTCACAGGTCCTTCAACCCATTTTAAAATAACGAGATCCCCTAATTGTACTTTCTTTCCAGTTGGTGTAGACATGTATATTGATTTTATTTTTGAAATGGTATTTACATCAGAAATATTGTAATTTGTATAAATATCAAATACATCACCGCTTTTTCTGAATACACCCACCTTAGAACCGTATAAAAAGGATCTGACGAACATTCCTACTTGAGCCGGGGTTAAACCAAACTCCATATCACGATCCGTCTTAGGGATAATATCAAGTTCTTTTTTCCCTGTTTCATAAGATATATCAACATTCCTAACCTCTTTTTGAGCCAAGAACAATTTCTTCCATTTTTCAGCGACGACATTCATCTTATTAAGATCATCACCGTATATTTCCAAGACTGCACCATTTCCCGCACTACCACCCATTGTTTGGGACATTGGATTATCTGTTGAAATATTGAAATTCTTATATCCTGCAATATTATCAACAATTAGTTTTTTAATTTGATTGGCGATAATTTCGGTTTTGCGTCTTTTGGGTATATTATCTAATAATTTAATAGTTATTTGTAAATTATTTGGACTGACACTTGTTGACATCATATTCCTATTTGCTCCTGCATTGGTAAATAGTAATTTCTTTTCGGGAATATTATCATAAATAAGTTTTTCTATCTTTATTGCAATTTTTTCTGTTTCGTTAATATTAGCCATGGGAGGCAGTTGCAAATTGACCTCAATTCTTCCCATATCTGATTCCGGCATAAATTCTTTTGGTACAAATTTTAATAGGATCAACGAAATAAAAAATAATAAAAACAATAGTGAAACCCAAATTGCACCTTTTCTTAACGATGCTTTAATAAATTTTCCCAGCCAGTTTCCAAATTTTTCCCAGATTTTATTTACACCCCGTTCAAATTTATTTATCTTTTTACTTTTTGGAAGAAGCATATAAGATAACGCAGGAATTAGTGTCAATGAAGTAAATAATGAGGCAATTAGAACTATCGTTACAATTACGCCTAATTGTTTGAACATTACGCCAACAAGCCCTTTTATAAATACTAGTGGAAAGAATATTGCAATCGTAGTTAGTACAGATGCCGTAACAGCCATTCCAACTTCTCCGGGTGCAAAAATCGCAGATTCTTTTATTGGCTCGCCTAATGTATATCTATGCCTATGAATATTCTCAAAAATAACAATTGCAGAATCAACGATCATTCCTGCAGCGAGAACCAGGGCACCCATGCTCATCATATTTATTGTATAACCGAATAGATACATAAAGATGAAACTAATAATAAGCGAGAATGGTAATGAGAGGGAAATAATAATAGCACCCCGGACATTACCCAGCATAATAAGAACAACTAAAACAATAAGGAGAATACTAAAAAGCAATGTATTTTTTAAGCTATTAATAGTGTCTTTTATAATTCCCGCCAAACTAAGAACAAGATTTATTTTAGCATTATTTCCAATATCTTTTTGTATATTTTTGATCTCCGCTTCAACCGCATTTTCAACGATGACCGTATTTTCCCCTGATGCTTTTTGTATGAATAAAATGGCTCCTTTTTTGCTATTTATTCTTACCCTTGAAACCACCTCTCTTGTGTTACCAAATTTTACTGTGGCAATATCTTTTAAATATATGGTTTTATTTCTCATTCTTAAAATTGGAATTTTACTTATTTCTTTTATGGAACTAAACTCTCCATTGGTCCTTACCACAATATATCGTCTTCCCAGGTTCATGCTGCCGCCTGGAACAGAAAGGTTGTATCCTTTAAGAACATTATTTACCATATTAAAATCAATATTATACTTTTCTATTTTTTCCCTTGATATGCCTATGGCAATGATCTCATCCGGAATACCTTGACTAAAAACTAAACCAACGCCTTTGACTCTCATTATTTGATCAACTATATTTTTTTGAATATACTTTTGTGGATGTTCAAGATCTGGGTTTATACTGATACCCCAAAAAGAAATTGGTGCTTGGGAGAAATCAAATTTTATTAATGTTGGGCGTTCAGCATCGTCAGGGAGTGTCATATTCGCAAAATCAAGCTGGGTTCTAACATCATTCGCCGCTTCTTCCAAATCCGTACCCCAATTAAAATTTAAGGTTATTGTAGACACGCCTTCCAATGAATTGGATGTAATGTCTTTTAAACCGTTTATGGTTGATAATCTCTTTTCAAGAGGATCCGTAATCTTTGTCTCAATATCATTGGGACTGGCTCCGGGATACATTGTAAATACCGTTAAAGCGGGAATTTCCATATCCGGTAATATATCCATTGGAAGTTGTTTAAAGGTAATAATCCCGAGGATCAATATTAAAATAAAGATCATTGAGATAGTTACCGGCTTTTTTACACTAAATTCTGATATTTTCATCTATTGGTCTCCTATTTTTTAATGATCTTGATTTCTTCATTTTCTTTAACAATATTTGCCCCTACAGAAATTATTTCGTCTTTAGAAATAATTCCCTTTTTTATAATAATTTCTTTATTATTTGTTAATCCTACTCTCACATATTGTTTTACTGCTTTATTGTCAATATTTTTATATAGAAAAGGACCCTTGGAATCTTTTAATATGGACTCTACGGGTAAAATATATCCTTTTTCTGTCTTTTCAACAATTGTTAGTTCAATTCTTTCATTAGGCAAAGCATTCAAATTTTTGAAAACCAATTTTATTGTAATCATACCGTTCATAGGGTCCCCAAATGGGATTACTGAACTTATTTTTCCTTCGATCTTTCTACCATTTTTAATAGTATAGATCTCTTTTGCATTTTTTATTATATTGACATTTTCAGGAAAAACGGATATTGAAATAAAAAGGGTACCATCATCTATTATGGTAAAAAGAGGCATTGAAGGTCCTACAAACTGACCTTTGGAAACAGATCTTTTAATAATAACACCATTTATCGGGGATGTTTTTTCAATATATTTATATTTCATACCCGTTAATTCTCTGTCTAATTTATAAAGGACTTCTCCTGCTTTTATCCTATCCCCCTCATTTTTATAGGTCTTTATAATGCGTCCGGGGAATTTGGACATAATATTTACCATTTCATCTGCACCCGCTACGCCCCATAGGGTTTTGGTAAGTTTCACCTCACCTTGTTGTGCGGTAATGATATTAACATTTGTTTGAGCAAATATTAAACCTGCAATTAATAAAAATAACAATGTACTGAATTTTTTCATTTTTTTCTCCTATTGTGTTAAATATTCGATCTTGGCTTTATTGATCTCTTTTTTTAAAAGCGTTCCGTAAAAACCAAGTTCAGTTCTATTGAGCAAAAGTTTTGCTTTGTCAAGATCGGTATAACCAACCTCTCCTTTTTCAAAACCTTGTTTTGTGGCATTATAATTATCCTTTGCCTGCATATAATTTTCCTTTAATAATTGATATGTTGCTTCATTGTTTTTTAGATCAAGTAATGTTCCTACCACTTCCGTGATAATTTGATCCTTAATGTTTTTTAAATTCAATCTTGCCTTTTTCATATCATTAACAGATTTTTTATAATCA
This sequence comes from bacterium, assembly GCA_021162505.1. Classification (GTDB taxonomy): domain Bacteria; phylum AUK180; class AUK180; order AUK180; family AUK180; genus AUK180. Next base: position 2,730 of record JAGGYO010000001.1, on the reverse strand, counting down.
ATTAATTTATTGTAATTTACAAATATTGGGATATCTACAATGAACATATTTCTTGCAGAAAATTCCCAATCATCCTTATCAAATGAAAAATCGGATGTTTTATAATTGATACCCCTTGAGAAAATAACTGATGGTAAAAGTGATGAAATATTGAGCCATTTGGATTTTTTTAATATTTTTAACTGATTTTCAAGTATTTGAATTGTTTTTCCCGTCGCGATCCTATCAATGAGCTTTTGTTCATTTAATTGCGGGAAATCCTCAGATAAGGTTCCAGTAGGGTCAATATTATCAGTGAATTTTAAAAATCTTTTGAATTTCTCTAATGCAATATCATATTGATTCTGTATCTCTAAGAGCTTATTCTTTTCACTTTGCAAATTGATCTTTTGAGTGTTCATTACAATACTTGGTATTTCGCCATTGTCATATTTTGATACCATTATATCATACTCTTCTTTTGCAACCCGAATAGCATCATTTTGGATCTCAATATTCTTTTTTAAAAATATGAGTTGCAAAAAACTCATTTTTGTTTGAAAAACGATATTGTTCTTTTGCGATTGATCTTGAAGTTTATATAATTTCTTAGCATTTAAACTTATGAGTGTCCCGAGAGCTCTTGCTCCACCGGTAAAAATAGGCACCGTCAAGGTCATATCAAAATTATTGATCTCTTCTCCCAATCCGAATTGAGTTGCAGCAGGTCCCATGGATATTGCGAACATTTTCATGGATTTTGCTAAATTCTGTGTCATTTTCGAATATCTCATGTCAAATGTAGGCAAAAATCCTGATAATCCCTTATAAAAATCAAGATTTGCATTTTTTACATCATAATTTGACATCTTAATTGTCAAATTGTTCTGGAGAGCAATATCAATTGCTTCATCAAGTGTCAACTCTTTTGCATAGAGAATGATCCCCATGAACAAAAAGAGCAAAAACATTATTTTTTTATACTTCATCTATTCCTCCTATTAAGGTTTTTACAACGCTTAATGCTTTTTCCTTATAAAACTTCTTATTCGTGAAAAAATTTTGGGACCTACCCGGGAAAATAGTCATCCATAAACTTACGATCATGGGAGCAATATGCTTTGCTTCCGACCCTTTAAATCCCAATTTCTTCAACACATCAATCTGGATGTTTAAAACATTCCCAAAAAGATCATGTGCCCCGAAATTCTTTTCAAAGTGCTCTCTGCTGGAAAGAAAGAACATCCTTACATTTTCGTAATTATCCCAAAGATAATCAATTGATGCAAGAACTATATTATAGTAGTCCTCTTTTGTATCAACAATTTCTTTCCCAACTTTTTTAACAACATAACTCTTTATCTGTTCGAAAAAATATTGACAGGTTTCATTGAAAAGACCATCTTTACTCTCAAAATGGTAATAGAGTGTCCCTTTTGCAACGCTTGCGGTATCTTTGATATCATCCATTGATACATTACTGTATCCTCTTTGTGAGAAAAGTTCAAGGGCGATTTTCAGAACTTTTTCTTTTGTGTTCTTCATGACATCTCCTATTATTTGTCTTATTATACTGACCGGTCAGTATAATGTCAAATTTTTTAATGGGGACGGTGCTTGCATTTTTGCATTTTTAATTTGATTTACGCGATTATAACGGGATATACATATAATTCTATCGTTTTTTAATTCTTTTATTAATATCTGAATGCTTGAAAAGATTAAAGAAAAATAATAGATTTACCTATTGGTCGTTAAGTAATATTTCCCAAAAAACTCGGTTTATTCCAAAGAATAGCCAATCTCTGAAAACTTTTTAAAAAATAAGAGTAATTTGAAGTTGTGTTATTATAATCTTCGTTTTAAAAATGCAAAAATGCAAGCACCGTCCCTCATTTTTTATCAGCTTCCTTAATAACGGTAGTATAATAATCCATTCCCCAAGAATATGAGAAGTTTAAGATTTCATTAAGAATCTTTTTAGCATTTTCATTTAATTCATTTCCGGATTTTTCATTAGGCTCAGGATTTAATTTTGTTATCAGAATATAAAGATAATATGTATCCCCCATTGGTCCGCGAGTATCAAGAGGAAGTTCTGCTATACCCTTAGTTAAACCTTCTTTTGTAAAAAAGCCATCTGCTTTTATTGAAATAAAAATCCCTTTTCCCGCATCTTTTTTAAAAAAATAAATGCCTTGTGATCTTGTATTATGTAGTTTATAATTATTCTTACATGCCCAATTGTAAAGACTAAGTTCAATAATAGTAGATAAATGTTCAATATCATCAAACTTTTTTGTTTTTATTTCCGATAGTGTAGTTTTTGCTTTCTTATAAGGATATGATTCTGGTTTTATTCTATATTGTTTTACATATTTTATTGCTTCTTCTTTTGCATTAGCTTTTACGGCACATGGATCTTCTATGGTTGGAATTTTTTTGGTTACGGTTTCTCCGTCCCCAATCATTTCATCAACTTCAATAAATTGCTTTTTGTCTTCCGGTGTCAATTCGGTGGCATAAAGATAGAGCAAACTTCCTGCTAAGAACATAACAAGAACAACCTTCAATGAGAACCATAAAAAATTCTTTTTCATAAGAACCTCCATCTGAAGAATTATAACAAAATAACCTTATTTTTTCAATAGATATTTTAAAATCATAAGAATTGAAAAATCTCAGAAACATATCTACCTGTGCGTATCCGCACAGGTAGATATGTTGCGACACAGGACATACTATTGTTTT
>JAGGYO010000299.1 GCA_021162505.1 bacterium | reverse complement strand
GGAATAGGGTTGTTTATTATTATTTCTGAAATGAGCAATGAGGTTTGTGGGGAATACTTTCCCATAAAAATTGTATTCTATATATATTTTCTCCTCTACAAAAGCCCTAAAAGGGTAATTATGATTTGGAAATTTTTTGATCAGGATCGTTGCTTTTTTACGCTTTTCTTTTATATTAAAGATAATATAATGGTTGACACCTCCGTATTTTTCAGGTAATCTCAATGGTGCGCCGGCTCCTCCGGAAATGACCTGTGTTAATTTGCCGTGTTTGGAAATATTCAAAATATGTTCATGCCCGCAAAGATAATATTTTACCTTATATTCTTTCAGTAATTCCAAAAATCTTTCCTGAAATGTTTTATTGGTGTCCAAAGATGATCCTATATGTTTAGAGAAGGGGAATATCGGCTCATGACCTGATACAAAAATGAGCTTTCCTTTATTCAATCTCAAATCACTTTCAAGCCACATCATTTGTTCCGGGGATAGTTGGTGCTCGTATCCAATTTCTTCCGTATTGATAAATATAAAATGGACTCCCTTATGATCAAGGGAAAAATAACTCCTTGGTAATTTTGTTTTTTGCAGATAATATTTTAAAGAATCATTATTATGAAAAATATCATGATTGCCAAGTGCCATTAAGTAGGGCTTTTTATAATTTTCGATTGTATTGGAGAAGAAGACATCCCATTCCTTTTTGATCATATCCGAATTTTTATTGTATCCCGAGATCATATCTCCCGTATTGATAATAAAATCAATATCAGTATTGCTTTGAAGTTCCTTCAACATTTCAATATAAACTTCCGGTGGTGTAAATGTGCCTTTGGACGGACGATTATCTCCCAGAAGTGCAAATTGAAAAGCAAAAGAAAGACCATAGAACCCTAATAAAATAATTATAAATAGTTTTTTCATAGTTAATTTTAATATTTTTTTTAAAAAATGTCAATAAATATGATGAATATTTGAATTATTTTTATTTTTATATTATAATTCCATATGATAAAAATGTATATTGGAACGAGTGGTTTTTCTTATAAAAGCTGGAAAGGTGTGTTTTATCCTCAGGGGATAAAAGATATGCTCCAATACTACTCAAAATATTTTAATTCTGTGGAGATCAATGCATCCTTTTATCGTGTTTTTAATCAGGATTTTTATAGAAAGCTTATTGATAGGGTACCGGAAAGCTTTAAGTTCATAATTAAGGTAAATCAGACCATAACACATGTTAAAGGGGATTATTATAAGGAGGAGATCAATCATTTTAAAAAATCTTTAAGACCCCTGTTAAAAAGTGATCATTACGGCGGTATTTTACTGCAATTCCCATTTTCCTTTAAGTACAATAAGCAAAATATGAACTATTTGGAAAAATTAGTAAGATTTTTACCCATTAAGAAAAGTGTTGAATTCAGACATAATTCTTGGGCAACTGAATTTGTCTATAATTTCTTTAAAGAGAATAATATTGCCTTGGTAAATGTTGATATACCGAAGATCGATAATTTATTTCCCGTAATGGAAAAGATAACGGGAACAAATGCATATTTTAGATTTCATGGCCGCTTGGCTGAAAAATGGTGGAACTATAGGGAACCATATGAAAGGTATAATTATTTTTATAATGACGACGAATTGGTGGAACTTTTAAAAAGGATCAAAACAGCGGCGGATCACGTCAAAGAAGGTGAACTCTATATTTTCTTTAATAATCATTATCAGGCAAAAGCCGTAAAAAATGCAATTAAGCTGGGTAATAAGCTGAATATAATAAAAGAGAATCCTTTTCTTCAGGATTCTTTATTTTAGGGGGGGGATAATGTTTTTTCTTTTTCCAATCGGTACGAAAAACAAATTGAGGAGTTTCCCCGTAATTAGTGTATCCTTGATCATCTTAATGATCATCACCTTCGTGATCACAAATGCACAGGTTACAAAATTAAATGAAGACGCCGTCAAACTGCAAAGAGTGTTATCCCCCCTTATTTTTAAATATGTTTACAAGCATGAAAAAAGTTATGAAGGTCTTAGATTAAGAGAGAAACAGATATTTTTAAGTAAACTATACAGTGATATTTTAGAAGGTAAGAAAAAATTGGTGCAGGATGAAATAGGAATAGAAATAGAAGAGATCGTAAAAAAGATCAGGGATTTGAGAAAAAAACATCCTTATATTAAATACGGGTTTCAGCCCAAACATCCAAATATAGTGAATGCTGTAACCTATAGTTTTATTCATGGAGGAATATTACATCTATTGGGTAATTTATACTTTTTTGCTCTTTTTGGTATTTTTGTCGAAGATATGTTGGGAAAATTAAAATACGGTATAATTCTTATTTTAACAAGTATCAGCTCTGCCTATTTTTTTGGATTGATGAACCCAATTAGTGGTCCGCTTATTGGCTGTTCAGGTATTGTTTTTGGAATAATGGCGGTATTCGGTATCTTTTTTTATAATATAGAAATTCAATTCGTATTTATAATATTTCTTTTTATCCGTTTCTGGATAAAAAAGTTTTTTGCAAAGGCATGGTATGCAATTTCTATCTATGTAATATTGGAAATATTTTATATGTTCACCAAATCTCCACATGATCAGGTAGCTCATTCAGGACATGTAGGTGGTGCGATCATCGGTATTGTAATCGCAGGTGCTCTGCGTTTTACACCGCTTTATAAAAAGGTAAAAACGGAGTATTTTCACAGGGTGATTGATGAAAATCCTGCCACCATATTAGATGATATTGATGAATTTATTACTAACGATGAATATGTAAAAGCATTAGACCAATGTAATAAGGGGATTGCGCTGAAATCGAGCTATCTCCCATTTTATAAAGCAAAGATAAGGATATATGAGAATATGAAGGATGAAGTTTCAAAAGTGCTTATTCTTAAAAAATATTTTAATATTGCAAAGGATATTGATGATATTTGGGTAGATGATTTTGTAGTAGCATTTACACAGTATAAATTTAAGGTAGTAGAATCAAATGCTATCTTACAGGAAGCTGTTGAGAAAATGTCAAACGATGAAAAATATGATCAGATAATTGATTGGGCTCCCACTTTCCTAAAGCATATTGAAAAAAAAGAGACATTCCAATACAAACGAATACTGATAAATTTTATCTGGGCTTTCATCTATAAGAAAGAGTATGATAAAGCATTGGTAATACTATATAAAAATATGAAGTATTATAAAAAAGACAAGTTGTTCTATGACGGACTTCTTGAATTGCCAAAGGAAATTTTTCACAAAAAATTCAGCGAATTATCACATGCTATTATTGAAAAATTGGTAAGATTGGAAAAATTAAGATTGGCAAAGGATAAATTTGAGTTTAAACATCTTTTCGAAGAGTTGTCTGATATAAAGGATATGAGTTTTACCTTTGAGCAATTAATATATTATACTGAACAAATGGAACCCAAAAAAGAATATAAGAAGATATTTAAGGTATATCAATTCATTTTTACGGAATACAGTACCCATCCATTGATCTATATTGCCTATTTCAGGATTTCCCAATTATTTTATTATATCATCAAAGATATTGATAAGGCGAAAAAATATATAGGACTTGCCTATAATACATGTAATGATTCAAAAGATCACTTGAAAGCCATTCAGGAATTTATG
>JAGGYO010000303.1 GCA_021162505.1 bacterium | reverse complement strand
TATATATACGATTCGAACAAGATGAAAAGTCAGAAATAATAAAAGAAATAGAGTTCAAAATTAGTGAAATTTCAAAGAAAAAAATGAAGAAAAAGGGTATGCACTTTCATTTTGCCAATAACCAGTAGCCAGTACTAAGTATTTAGTTTCTCCATATTGAAAAACAGTATGCAGTAGCCAGTATTTTTTTTCTTACTCAGTATTGGCGACTTAGTACTTAGTACCATTCTTTTGAACCTTTGGACCAATTAAATAGTGCGGGACTCCAAAGCAAGAAGTGCCCTTTTTAGATCACCTCCAAGTGAAAAAAGGTGAGGATTATTTTTTCCAATTACATGATGACACGGAACAAGAACCGGCAGGGGGTTCATTTTCATGAGATAACCAATAAAACGAGCACCATTTTTTATTCCGCAAAGGTCTGCCAATTCACCGTAATAAAATATTTGATTCCAGTATTTCATTAAATATAAATAGACATTCTTATGTTTTTTAGGGAAATCAGAAATATCAATTTTAGGGAGGTTTGAAAATTTGCCTGTTTCAAAATATTTAGTAAATATATCTTTGTAAAGTTTTGTCCTTTTTAAATCAATATTTTTAAGTACTTCCCTCTTTTCCTTGGTTTTATAAAAGGTAGTTTTTATGAGCTGATCTTTCTCGTTCAAGAAATAGGCAAAAGTCCACTCTTTAAATGACATAATATTAAAGCTATTTGCTTTTTCGAACCTTAAGTATTTGGAATCCAACGGGATCCCCCTTTTGCGGAATTATTTGTATATATTTTCCATTAAAATGTTTTTGCAATACAAGGGGAATATCTTCTTTATTAGCAAATTCTATCCCCTTTTCTCTCTTTAAGAGCTCATAGACAGGCTCTATCTCGTCTTCAAGATAACTGCAAACTGCATAGAGAAGTTCACCACCCGGTTTTAAAAGTTCAATACCCTTTTTTACGAGTCCCAATTGAGTAGCTTGAACCTTTTCCAATTTTCCATGGGTAAATTTATATTTTACATCAGGTTTATTTGCCACTACGCCAATATTGGTACATGGTGCATCAATTATTATCTTATTATATCTCTTTTCTGTTTTCATTTTCATACCGTCATAATTTAAAAGTTCAACCTTCATTCCCCATTTCTCAATATTTTTTTTCAGTAGTTTGAAACGATCAGAATTCAATTCATTTATAGTAATATCTACCTTTCCATTCAATTTGTGATAAATAATAAATGATTTATTCCCCGGGGCACCGCAAAGATCCAATATAGAATCATTTTCTTTTGCATCAAGCATTAACACGGGATAGTATGAAGATCTATCGAATATAATCGCTTTGCCCTCCTCATGTAATTTCAAAATCTCCTTATACTCTTCCAATTGGTAAATATTAGGAAAGATCTCTTTGTTATTTTTTGTATCAATGTCAATGCCATCATTTAACATAAAAAGTGGTTTTACCTCTTCAAAGCTGAGTTTAAATATCTCTGTTGCCGCTTTTTTGGATAATTGATTTGCTATTTTAACAGTAAGTTCAACTGGAGAGGAGAACATTATTGAAATATGTTTTATTCTTGATTTCGGCAAAGTTACATTTTCCAACTTCCCTTTTGTTTGTCTTAATATTTCCCTTAGCATCCAGTTTAAGAATCCGCGTTCCTTTTTTGCTTTAATAAGACGAACCCATTCATTGATAGTATGCTCCGGTTTATTTTGGAATATTATTTCAAAGATTGCAGAGATGCCGGCTGCTCTAACTTTTTTGGAGATCTTTTGCCGTTTTTTCAAAGGAATGTTTAAAATGTACTCAATTAATATATAATTTCTTATGATCTGTGTAAGTTCATTGAAAATTTTTCCGCGATGGTCAGCCGGGATCCTTACCAATAATTCATTCCTTTTATCAATAAAATTATCCTTATAAGGATTGAACCACTCAAGAAATTCAAAGATGACCCTTCTTTCATCCATTTTGTACCTTCACAAAGAAATGACGATTTCTGGGACCATCAAATTCGCAAAAAAATATCTTCTGCCACATACCTAAAATGGGTTTACCGTTTTCTATAATAACAATTTCCGAAATACCGACTAAACTTGACTTAATATGACTATCCGCATTACCTTCCATGTGAAAGTAACCTGCATTTGGCGGAGCAAGTTTTTCCAGACCATTGATTATATCCTTTTGAACATCTGGATCAGCTCCTTCATTTATTGTAATTGCAGCCGTAGTATGAGGACAATAGACAATTGCATAACCTTTGCTGAACTTTGCTTCTTCTATGGCTTCATAAACCATTTGAGTAATATTTTTCATCTCATTCCTTTTTGATGTTTGCAAAGAATATTCTTTAAGCATACAACCTCCTATTAAATTCTTTTTCATAATGTTTAAATTCCTGCATTTCATCACTTGTATAAGTGCCTGATGCCAAAATATATAGTGAATTATTATAATAAAAAGGATCATCAAATTTTTTCTTTAAATTTCCATGATCAATTGTACCCGGGATGGGAGAGAACCAAGCCAATTTTATGGTGGCACCAAGATCATTTATCTTATCCATTTCCTCCAATATCTCTTCTTTACTTTGGTATGGTAGTCCAATAAGCAGATATATCCAAATATTTTTCTCTGTAAAACCCTGTTCTTTCAAAAGTTTGATTGTCCTTTCAATGGGATATTCCTTTTTTTGTTTTGCTCTAACACTTTTTGTATCATGGCCAATTGCTATTGTTTGAAAATTACATTCCTTAAAAAGTTTTGCAATTTCTTCATTTAAAAATTGAGGATGAATGGCGTTGGGTAAATGAAATGTCACTTTTCCATTATTTTTATTTTGAGACCATTGTTTTAATAATGGTACAATATGTTCATCACTATTCACCAAAATAGCATCATCGTAAAAAGCAATATCTTTGAAACCAAGTTCGACCAAATATTCCAGTTCATTTATAATATCTTTAGTTGGTCTTTGAAAGAAGAACGGGTAAATTTTATTTGATGCACAATATGTACAGTGATATGGACAACCCCATGAGGTTTGAATACTTGCTGTTATTCGCTTTTTGTAAAATTCCCATAATGGAGAAGGATAATTATTTCTTTTTTTAGGTTTGTATTTCAATTTCAATTTAAAATAATCTTCAAAATAATCATAAAAATCATTTAGGTCCGATCTGGAAAATACTTTATCAAAAAGACCGCTTTTTTCATATTGACTTGGATCAAGGATAGCTCCATTTCCACCCAAAATAATGGGTATATTGGGAAAATATTCTTTCAATATCCTTGCTGTTTCCAAAACACCTTTGTACCAATAGGTGATATGAGAAGTTAATAGGATCATATTAATGTCTCTAATCTTTTTTAGCTTTTCTCGGAAGATCTCTTTTGGTAGACCGTATATTCTCAATTGATATATTTTTTTTCCTATTTGAATTTTCTCTACCTTCTCCGCATGGTATTTCCCCGTGTTTCCCCATTTATTCTTTATCTCACTGAATGAACTATCAAAACGATCAAGAAGATCAATAAAATCAATTGTTATTCCATTTTTTTTTAATATCGAAGCAAGATACAGCAAACCGATCGGTTTATTCCAAAGATCATATGCTGCAATATCAATGGTATAAGGATTTACAAGTAATATCTTACTTACCACTTATTTTGAAATAAATGGAATAGATAATAAATGGAATGGCGAGAATAACAAAGCTAATAGGTGCAGTATGCAATAGGGTGGTGGAGAATAATTTACATATTATTGCAAATAGAATAAGCAAACCGGAAATTACTAAAGAGATCAATTCAAGTGTTTTCATAACACCTCCATATTACATTATATTAAAAACTAATTGAAATGTCAAGGGTATGTCCTGTGTCGCAACATATTGGACTTTTCAAAGGTAAGAATATTA
>JAGGYO010000134.1 GCA_021162505.1 bacterium | reverse complement strand
TCTGATGATATTATGTCACCCCAGCTAATTTTAGAGCAGGCTGTTCAAAAAAAACTTAATTTTATATCTATTGTTGATCATAATACTGTTCAGCATTCAGTTTTAGCCTGTAAGCTGAGTAAAGATATGCCTATACAAGTACTGCCGGGGGTAGAGTTAACTACCAGAGAAGAAGTTCATCTTTTAGCTTATTTTTCTGATATCGAAGCACTTTTAAAATTAAAAAATGTAATAGATGGCCATTTACCTAAAGAAAAAAATAATCCCAATGTATTTGGCTATCAAATATATTATGATATAAAAGGAGAAATTGTTGCGATTGATAATGCTTTGAGACAGAATGCCTTAAATTTAGGATTAGATAGTCTGGTGGATTGTATTCATGATATAGGTGGAATAGCAATTCCTGCACATATTGATAGAAGTAAGTTTAGTCTGCTCAGTCAGTTGGGTTTTTTAGATCCAGAAGCAAAATTTGATGGAGTAGAGATATCTAAATTTAAATGGAGAAAAGAAAAATATCAGTTGGGCGATACCTGGGATGGATTTCCGGTGATAGCCGGTTCAGATAGTCATGGGGTTGAAGATGTAGGGCTATTTTTTATGGAAGATAACCAGGAAGAGATTAAGAATTTTATATCTTTGAAAGATTTTTTTAAAAGAAGTAAACAATGAAAGATTTAGCGGACCACCTATTTGATATATTGGAAAATTCTGTAAAAGCCGGAGCCACAGAAGTGAAAATTACCCTGGGGATCCAGGATAATCTTTTTTTTTGTAAGATAGAAGATAATGGGATGGGAATTAAAGAAAAAAATGTTACCGACCCTTTTGTAACCTCTCGAAAAACCCGAAGAGTCGGATTAGGGCTTCCGCTTTTAAAGAAAGCAGCAGAAGGCACGGGGGGTTCCCTTAGAATTTTTAACTTGGAGAAAAAGGGAGCTTGTTTAGAATTTAAGATAGATATTTCCCATATCGATGCCAAACCTTTCGGAGATATAGCCAGAACTTTTATTGATGCTATCTACGGCTGGCCAAAAATTAATTTTGAAATTTTTGTTCAAAATAAAATCGGTAAAAAAACATCTATTTTTTGCAGTAAAGAAATTAAAGAAATTTTAAGTTATACCGAAATGCAACAGAAAGAAGTTCGAAATTTTATTTATAATTCTATAAACCAGGAACTTAATAAAATTGGAATTGATTTTCAATTTGGAATTTAATGATTCTAAAAAATATTGGTTTTTAAAATAAAATAAATAGATTTTAATTAAATTTTTTTTGTTTATTGCCAAGAATAAAAAATGAAGGGGAGGAAAATGAAGAATTTAGAAGAACTAAAAAAAATTAAAGAGAGAGTGAAAAGGAATCTCGAGTTACGTACTGGGGAGTACCGGCTTAAAATTGTGGTTTGCCTGGGGACTTGTGGTATTGCTGCCGGAGCCAGGGAGACTATGAATACTTTGGTTGACCTTATTAATAAAAGCAATAGAAGCGATATTATTGTAACTACTGCAGGATGTGCTGGTTTTTGTGAACAAGAACCCATGATTCAGGTTTATGCAGAAGATAAAAAACCGGTAGTATATGGAAAAGTTGATTCAAAAGCAGCCGAAGAAATTTTTAAAAAACATATTTTAAAAGGTGAAATTGTAGAAAAATATCTTTTTTCAAAGGGGAAATAATTATGGCATGTATTTGTAATGAGAAAGAGCTTACTGATGAGCAAAAATACAAACAGCTTAAAGAATTTATCGATGAAAATAAAATTAAAGAAGGTTATCTGATACCTATACTGCATAGAGCTCAAGCAATTTTTGGATATCTTCCACCAGAAGTACAAAATTTTGTGGCTAAGGAGATGAATGTATCAATAAGCATGGTTACCGGAGTAGTTACTTTTTATTCTTACTTTAAGACTTTTCCTACCGGTAGACATACTATAACGGTGTGTTTGGGAACAGCTTGTTATGTTCGTGGTGCGAAAAAAATATTGGAAGCGCTTGAAGAAAAACTTGGAATACACATTGGAGAAACAACTGAAGATAGAAGATTTTCTATGGGAGTGCAAAGATGTTTAGGGGCTTGTGGATTGGCACCGGTTATCATGATTGATAAAGATATTCATGGTCGGATGTCTGTAAAAAAATTAGAAAAAATATTAGAACTATATAAATAGATAAGGTAGGGAGTATTAATATGTATAATTTTAGAACTCATATTTTACTTTGTTACGGGGGAGCTTGTATTTCTTCTGGCGCAGATAGGGTTAAAGAAGCAATGGAGGAAGAAATTACTAAAGCAGAACTTCAAAACGAAGTTGAAATTGTAACTACAGGGTGTATGGGAACTTGTGAATTAGGACCAATTATGGTTGTATATCCGGAAGGAGTATTTTATCAGAAAGTAAAACCGGAAGATGCTAAAGAAATTGTCCAGGAACATTTATTAAAAGGTAGAGTTGTCAAACGTCTCTTCTATAAAAAACCGAAAACAGAAGAAATGGTAGAAGTATTTAATAATATAGACTTTTTTAAACTACAGAGAAAAATAGCTCTCCGAAATTGTGGAATTATAAATCCACTTAATATTGAAGAATATATTGCCGCTGATGGATATATGGCTATAGGTAAAGTGTTGACTGAGATGACTCCCCAACAAGTAGTAGAGGAAGTTAAAAAATCAGGATTAAGAGGAAGAGGAGGAGCAGGCTTTCCTACTGGCCTAAAATGGCAGTTTACTGC
>JAGGYO010000046.1 GCA_021162505.1 bacterium | reverse complement strand
TAGATAGATAGATAGATAGGCAATTACTATGCCGGTTACCTCGATTAAAACAGGAAATATTTTCTTCCATCTTCTTCATTATATTTAATTATATCACTGTAAAAAAAATTGTCAAGGATTTTTTTAATTTTCGATGCTATTTTCGTATTTTCGTAATTACGAAAATACGATATTATTATTCATTGAGATTATTACGGGTTTCTTCAAAATCCTCATAATGACTTCGTCACTTTTGAACTTTTGAACATTTCACCCCGCACCAGTTTCACGGTGCTGGGTAAACCCTTGAACTTTTTAACATTCTTTGGTATCGTCCCTAATACGGGTAAACCCTGCTCTCTGCGGCTCTGCGGTGAGATCCCTCTGGATGACAGAATATAAATTGGAATTTGAAAAACAGTATGCAGTATTAAGTATTTAATTCCTCCACTTAATACCGATGACTTAGTACTTAGTACCATTTTTATGAACCGCAGAATCAGATTTAAAATCCCGTTGGGATATCAAAAAATTTGGTTTTTAAATAAAATTTATCCCCTATTAATTTCTCCAATGCCAAAAGGCCGAAGGTTTCTGTTTTATAATGTCCGCCGAAAATAACATTTAGTTTTGCTTCTTTGATGAGATGATACATTGAATGAGAAGGTTCACCTGTAATATAAAGGTCAATATTCTTATCAATTGCCTCGGGTACCAGAGATGCTGCATCGCCTGAAACAATAGCAACGGTCCTTATATTCTTTTTACCCATCTTTAAGAATTGATATTCCCCAAAGAGTTTATTGAAAATACTTGTTATATTCTCAATGCTTTTTGCTTTTTTAAATTGACCTTTGAAACCAATCGGGATCCCTTTATACATTCCGAATGGTTCGATTTCTTCCAATCTGAGTTCTTTAGCCATTTCCGCATTATGTCCAAGATCAGGGTTAAGGTCCAATGGTAAATGTGCAGCATATAGGTTCAATTCATTATCAATGAGGGTTTTAAATCTTTTAAAGTGGATCCCTGTTATGGGAAAATTCTCCCCCCAAAAAAGACCATGATGTACAATAAGAAAATTATATCCGCCCTTGGCTGCCTTATTAAAAAATTCCAATGATGCATCAACAGAAAAAGCGACCTTCATGATATCTTTATTTTCCAGGCCTACTTGTAAACCATTCATCGAATAATCACTTATTGATTTTATTTTTAAATATTCATCTAAGAATTCTTTTAATTTTTTTACCTTCATTGTCTTCTCCTTTAAATATTTTTGGCACTATAACCCATTAGGGTCATTGCAATAAGCGCTCTATATAGTTCTTTAAATTCATTAGTTTGGAATTGCACCACTCTACCGGATATTCTTTTTACCCCGGGGATAAGTTCAACAATATCTGCTATCAATGTATCAATAAATTCGATCTCAAGTTCATAGGGGGATTTCCATTTAAATGGTTTAATATCTTTCATATTATTGATCTGATTTTTTATTTTTTCTCTGATCTCATTTAGTACACCCTTAATATTGAATATCTTTGCTGCATACCTGCCATAACCTTCCTTTGTAATAATGAATTCTGTACCTAAACGAGCGAAATTAGAAGAAGAAAAGGAAAAGAGTTTATCATCACCGGTTATTAAAAGAACAGGGATCTGCATATCTCCCGCGAATAAGCCGTTTATTTCTGATTCTCCCACAACCTTACCGTTGATCTTAATATTGAATATAGAGGAAGATGAGTAAGTATGGTCCATTGGAGCATATTTTGTTCCCACAGGACTGTGATAACCAAGGAATATTACACCGTCATAGGCATCACTCAATCCCGAGACCATATAATACTTTCTCGGAAAACCGCGAATATAATTAACATAGTCGGGAAGATCATAGAATTCTATATTTTCACCGAAAGCATGTGAATCACAAATGGTCACTTCACTTATTTTCTTTTTTGTTGCTTCAATACCGTCAATGATCGCCTTGATCTCCAACTCAACATTTTTCTGTGCTTCTTTGAACAGAACATGGTCTTTGGACATCATGCGCCATGAAGAAATGCCTGATATTCCTTCCCAATCAAATGATATAAAAATCTTCATATCTACTCCTTTTCTTTAAAAAGGTCTTTTAGCTCTTTAATCCTTTTGCTCTCAGGCTTAACATTCTTAAAAAATTCTGCTCCCGCATTATAATCGGTTTGCAAATAATAATAAGCAAGACGCTTCAATACAATTGCCTTTCCCGCTAAATTATTGATCCGGGTATAAAGACCTTTGTATTTTTTAATGATCTCTGTCTCTGGGTAAGAAAGTCTTGTATAGACACTTTCCATTATTTGATATAATTCATAATAATCAGGTTTGATATTTAGATCCTGATCCACTTCTTTTTTTAATCGTAAATAAATATTTTTAATATCTTTTTTTCGATCTGCTTTATTATATATCTCTACAAGATAATTATACACCTGAGGATCCACGGGATCTTGGTCTAAATATTTTGTAAATTCATCTTCTGCCTTTTTATAATCTTTTAAATAATAATATACTTTCCCCTTAAGAAAATGTATCTGAACATAATTTGGAGAGATCTTCTGTACCTTTTTGTAATAATGCATTGCATTTTTTAAATTTTCTTGTGTTTTATTCAATGTATAGATATCTATTTGCTGGTTTCCCATGAAATAAAGCCCAATCACATTGTTCTTATTATAAGACAAAGAACGGCTGTATAATTTCTCTGCATTAATGAAGTACTTCATTGCTTTATTTACTTCCTTTTTTGCACGAAGTTGAACACCGTATTTTGAATAAACAATGGCTTTTTGTAGGATCATATTGGATTTATAACGCCTAATAGAAGGGATAAACAGTGCAAAGAACAAAAGGACAAAAAGGAAAAAATATGGCTTTAAATTAAGTTTAATAATGGGTTTTTCATATTTTGAAATAATCGCGAATGTGGTGCCGATAATAAAATAAAATATGATAATGGATGATAGCCATTTTAAGTTGACACTAAAAATATTATCTGTCAGCAAACCCATTAAAGCGGCATATAAACCGATCAATATCATACCATTGGAACGGGACCTCTTATCCTTCAAAAGTTTGGGAATATAAAAAATATAGATTTTAATGAGTAAAAATATCAATAGTAGATAAATGAAAAATCCAAAGATCCCCATATCAGTAGCATTTTCTAAAAGATCATTATGAGCATGAATGGTTTCCGCATTATGATGTCCCTCAAATAAAAAAATCCTTTTACTCTTATATTTAGGATAATATACCCTGAAATTGCCCGGTCCTACCCCAAGTGGATGTTCTTTTATTATCTTTAATGTGGAGTTCCAAGTATAGACCCTGAACATAGGGGTTCCATGTGAAATATCCTTTAGTGCTTTTATTCTACCCCAATAGTCCTTTGGTACGAAAAAGGGTACCAAAATCAATAGAGCAATCAATGTATAAAGAAAATATTTATTCAATAATTTATATTTTATAATATAGTAAAACAAGATAATAAAACTAATAAGCAATCCAAAAAAAGCAGCCCTTGTCTTGGTCAAGAACATGGCTATAATATCAAGGAATAAGACAATGGAGTGAACCACTTTAAATTTTAGGTCCTTCTCTTTCATTAAGTTAATTATGGTTATGGAAATAAATACTATCAATACACCTGCGAAAAAGTTGGAATTACCGAAAAATGAAGGGGTTCTACTTAACTCTGTATTTGCATAAAAATTAAATAGATCAACACCTAAATACAAAAATATCCCGTACAAAGCAGAAATACCGCCGATGATCTCTAAAAGAATGGATAAAAACTTACCGGAAAAATACCTAAGTAATATATAGAAGAAAGTAGATGTGAGCAGAACATCAAGATAAAGAGTAGAAAAGTATTTTACTTTAACGAAAAGAAGCAATATTAGGTTGAATGAAACAAATAGAAAAAATACTATATCAAACAAAAATATCTTTAACTTTTTCTGATATATGAAGTATAAAAAAAATATAAATGTGGTGAGAATAAAAAGTACTTCCTTTATTGCGATCAATGAATAGGATCTCTTTGATAATAATGAGAGGGAAAGAATGATAAATACAGAAAAAATAAAATTAACTATATTTCTATTTTTCACTTAAATACTCTAATTTTTCAATCCACTTGTCAAGTTCCGGTCCATTGGGAGTGGAACCTTTATATTTTGTCAAGTAGATGAAATCTAATATATCCGATAAGGTTTCTTGAACATCTTCACTAATCTCTTTTTTTGAAATTATCTCCTTAATTTCATCACGCAAGATATTTCTCATTATCTGATATTTTTCCAGGAGAAATCCTCTAAAAGCATCTTCGAACTTATTGAATTTTATGTGAAGATCCTGAATATTTTTCAAATCTTCATATCGGCTCTTGGTCTCTCTTTGGTAATTTTTCACATCTTGCTCTACGACATCGCCAATATTTGCATGATTGCCGTTTTTTATGACAATGATTAAAATAAATACGATAATTATAAGTATGGTTAATATAATAATAAAAGAAAGCGGGACACCTGGTTTTTTGACCATCATTTGAATGCTTTCTGAATCTAGATCAAGTTTTTGTCCGGTATTGAGATCATTATACGATATTTTCACTGGTGGAATAGTAAATTTCCCTGCCTTCTTGGTTTTGTATTTTGCAGATATGGAAAATATTGTCTCCATATTATTATTTACTATGTTTGAACTTGTGCTATTAAAGGTGGATATAATAGTAGCCCAATCCATATCCGGTAATTCAGGCATACTATAAGACCCGCTGGAAAGATTTCCCATGGTTTCAAGGGTTAGCTTCAAGGTAAAATATTCGCCAGCCTTTACCACCTTTTTATCAACGCTGGTTTTAATTGCAATATGAAATTGTTCAGAAAAACCTCCGGCAAGGATAAATAAGAAAAAAAAGAGTGTTATGATTTTCCTCATATTGTTATTATAAAAAATATTTGACTTTTTTTCAATAATTCCTTGACATAAATATTTTTTTTTATTATAATGTATTGGAAGTAGGGTAAAGCAGGCGTCAACTATTGTCCCAAGGACGCCTCTCCTGCTTCCACTCTTTTAGATCAGTCGAAGGTCGAAAGTCAAAGGTCAAAAGAATGGTGCTAAGTACTAAGTCATTGGTACTAAGTGCAGAAACTAAATACTTAGTACTGCATGCTGTTTTTCAACTCTCCTATGAAAGAAAAAGTCAAGCAAAATAAAAAAATATTTTAAAAATGTTCGCACGATCTTTCCGATCAATCTCCTATGCGTCCCCTTCTGGACAAAATATATGTGCGACGTGGACT
>JAGGYO010000323.1 GCA_021162505.1 bacterium | reverse complement strand
TAGATAGATAGATAGATAGGCAATTACTATGCCGGTTGCCTCGATTAAAACAGGAAATATTTTCTTCCATCTTCTTCATTATATTTAATTATATCACTTTAAAAAAATTTGTCAAGGATTTTTTTCTCTATTTTTTTTTAAGATTTTTCATCTATTCAAATATTTATATTTTTTGCTTCACTTAAACACTTAAACAAGTATTTTAGTGCGATTTCTTATTTAAAAATCCTGATTGCCTTGTCAAGCAGGGCAATAACGATAGGAGTATTAGTATTCAGATTTTATTCTTGATAATTTTTTGTCATTACCCAATCCCCATTTTCATGAGGACAAGCTCGATTGGGAAATCTATTTTTTTCTTACTAATAAAATACTGGATCCCCGTGTCAAGCACGAGGATGACAAGGGTAATATGTCATTCCTGCGAAGGCAGGAATCCATCTTACTTTCATTATTCATTTGTTTTTACTTCTTCACTTCTCAGTTCTTATCCAGCCTCTATGGAATTTTAAGGGGCTGTGGCTTACTTCTTACTTGCAATTCATTCTGAGTTGCCTGTAATCCAGAGGGAACTTGTTCCCGTAGGGATCTCAAAATTAGTCCAAAGTCGAATGTCTAAAGGGCTAAGGGCCTAGAGAATAAAGGAATGGATGTTTCACGACCCCTTCGGGGCTTCGCTTCGTTCGATTCAACATGACGGAAAATAAGAGAAAAGGAAAAAAATACTTGACTTTTTTTGAGTTTTATTCTTTAATATGATTAATGGAGTGAATATGCTTCCTATATTAGCAAAGTTTAAGGTTGAAAGTTTCTTGATCAAGCAGAATTTAATTACAAAAAAACAATTGGTTATTGCTCTTGATGAGCATGAAAAAACAGGGGACGATCTCTCTTTGATACTTATCAGACGAAGATTTTTAAAAGAAGAGATTTTCAAGGAAATGCTTTCAAAAAATATGGATATTCCCTATATCAAGATTGACCCGCTTGAACTTTCCTCGGATATTACAGAATATTTACCGGAATCCTTTGCAAGAAATATTAAAATGATAGCATTTAGAATGGATAAGGAAAAAGTTTTCATTGCCCTATCAAGGTTATTGACCGATAATGAATACGAGGATATCTTGAAACTCTATCATCCCAAAAAAATAATTTTCCATTTTTCGTCGAACAATGATATAAATAACACCATAAACGAGTATTACGGATTGTCAAAATCAATTGAAAGAGCGTTGAAGGATGTCGGCAATCTTGATGCTATCAGCAAAGGCAATGCTGCGAACATTACCAGTATTTTAGAAAAAGAACTTCCTATCATTAATTTAATTGACCTTATTATACATAAAGCCATTTCCCAAAGAGCTTCCGATATTCATATTGAACCCAAAAGGAAGGAGATACATATCCGGTTAAGGATCGATGGGGTTCTACATACTGTTAGGAAATTACCTCGCGAACTTTTTTTTGCTGTTGTTGCAAGGATCAAGGTAATGGCAGGGCTGGATATTTCCGAAAAAAGACGACCTCAAGACGGCAGGATCAGAGTAGAACATGAAGACCACGCTGTTGAAATAAGGGTTGCTATTGTACCTACTCTTTTTGGCGAAAAAGTCGTTTTAAGATTATTGGACCCTGAAAATTTAAATAAGAGCATAACTGATCTGGGGCTCAATAAGAAAGAGGATAAATGGTATAAACAGATCATTAACCATACACATGGCATTATTCTTATTACTGGACCCACCGGATCAGGGAAAACAACCACGCTATACGCAACATTAAATCATGTAAAGAGTCCAACCGTGAATATTATAACCATAGAAGACCCCGTTGAGCTCATCAATGAGGACTTTAATCAGATAAATATAAATCATGTCATCGGGTTTGACTTTTCTCAGGCATTACGAGAAGTATTAAGGCAAGACCCTGATATAATAATGGTTGGTGAGATCCGTGATCGTGAGACAGCGGAAAATGCCATTAGGTCTGCATTAACAGGTCATCTTGTATTCTCCACTCTTCATACCAATGATGCTATTTCCTCTATCGACAGGATGAGAGATATGGGGATACCCAATTATTTGATCTCTTCAACTTTACTGGGAGTAATTGCTCAAAGATTGGTAAGAAAAGTATGCCCGTACTGTAAAACATATTATACACCCAAGGAACATGAATTGAAATTATTGGATATTGAAGGAAATCCAAAGGATTTTATTTTTACAAAAGGCAAAGGCTGCAAGATGTGTAATAATACAGGATATTTGGATAGAGAAGCCCTATTTGAGATTATTCCCATGGATGATAATATTATTAGGATGATCGAAGAAGGAAAACCTACATTGGAAATGAAAGAATACATTTCGAAGAAAGGTTATTCACTTTTAAGACAAGCAGGCGTTAAAAAAGTAGTTAAGGGTATCACCACTATTTCAGAGGTTTTAAGGGTTACATCACTGTGAGATATGACCTCTCCAATTTGATCTCAGTAATAAAGACGATTAGGGGAAAGAGCTTTCTCAATCAGAATATCTTTGATGAACTCAAGACCCAGTTCGAGCAATTTAAAGATGTAACGGAAATCCAGCAGGAGATCATTAACGAGTTGGGTGAGATCATTGGAAATATTGAAGAGTATTCTAAAAAATTCGTAGTAAATGCAAATAAAAATATTGAATATACCAATGATCTCTCAAAGAAATTACAATTGTTTATAGGATATTTTGAAAATATTTCACAGTATAATAGGGTCATAAATTATGTTGTTGATACGATCCATACAACTGGAAAGAATCTCACCGAGCTTTTTCATAAATTCAAGAAAAATTCTGATAACCTGAATGTTATGGCAAAATCCGTCAAACAACTTGCTTTGAATACGGTAATAAAATCTTTAAAGGGACAGCAAAGCAAGAATTCCATTGCTATCATTGCCGAAAATATTACCGACAGTTCCAATGAGATCATTACCATTATTGAAAATTTTGACAGCGATCTGAAAAGTTATGAAAACTTTTCGCAAGTTATTGAGCGTTTCACCACTACTATTGCTCAGACCAATGAAATAATCGAAAATAATATAACTCAGGTAAATGAGATCATTACCACCTATAATCAATTTTCAAAATCAATAAAGAATGTTGTATTTAAATTAAAAAATTTCAGTTTTTATATTGAAACACGCATAAAATCCTTGAAGAAGATCAGATTGTCACTCATTCAAATGCTGCAGAACTTAAATGAAAATGATAAACTTAATTCCATAAAATATCAGGAATTATTCGGTCTATATACTCAACTCTCATATATAATAAATGAATTGAATAGTGTAAGTGATATTGCCAAGAACTTTTTAGATTTTGAGCATGAAGACACATTAAAGATAAAATACGATCTCACGAAATACGACCCTTATCATGTAAAGAATGTTTTTGAACTTTACTTGAACAATTTATTGTTTGAAAGATTATTACAGATCAAAGAAGGGAATGTTACACCGGCTATCTTAAAAAAATGGGTTTTTTTGAAAACAAAAAAAATACTGATCATCAGTATTGACCAAAATTCTCTATTTTCTGACGGAACACCCATTACATCCGAGGATATTAAATATTCCTTCGATAAATATGTTAAAAATGCCAAAGACGAGGATTTTTTTATTATTAAAGGTTGTGATGAATTTATTCAGGGAAAAACCGAAAGCATTGCAGGAATAAAGATAATGGACAAATTCTCTTTACATATTGAGTTTGAGCGATTAAGACCTGAGTTTATTTTCAATCTTACAAAACCGGAATTCATTGTAATAAAAAGCGAGATCGCCAGTAAAGATTTTAAGAGCATCACAAGCGGGCAATATTATATTAATAAGAACACCTTTTTGCCGAATCAGCATCACTTTCTTTATAATGAATTTTCAGAAACAATTGAATTTTCGAAGGATGCCGGAGAGATTGAATTCGGTGAAGAGGGTTTGGATATCCCTTGCGGCGTTGAATATATTTTCCTATCAAAAAGAATTCCTGAAACGGCAAGAAAATTCCTTTTTAAGAATATTATAGAACATTTAGGGTTAATCTCCATAACAAATTTCACAAGCATTAAATTTAATATTGAGAACGCCGACAAGAAGGAACTTCCAAAGAAGATCTCAGTATATATGAAGACAGAGAATAGAAAGGTAGAGCATATTATTAGAACCATCTGTAAAGAAAATGATATTCAATGTACCATCAGTAAAAGAAAAAGAAAAAATTGTGACATTCTCTTGGATACTTATAATACATTTCAATCTCTCGCAGCAACCATTATAAAATTGACGGGTTCAACGGATAATGTATTTAAAGCAAAACAAAAAATGCAGGGGATTGAAAATATTTACTCATTAGAAAAAGATCTAATTGATAATCAATATCTCATCCCATTTAGCGTCATAAAAAGTAGTATTTCTCATACCCGAAATATAAATATTACATTGGACGAGCAAAAAGGAATAATGGACATTCGTCATAATAATGAACAGAACCTTGACGAAAATGATCCTAAACTTATACACATGGTCAAGATATTTGATTATTTTATAAAAAATTTCAACCAATTGACATTAAAGATCGAAGGAGATGTTGATCAATTTAAAGAACATTTCCAAAATGATTATAAATCACTATTATTGGAATATGATTTTTTTCAAAGCGATATTGAAGAATTCACAAATATTCTAAATGAGATCAAGAATTTAGAGAAAATAATGAATCCAATAAAAAAGTTGAATTTCACCGATATAAAGATGAATAAGACGGTTTTCAGCAATTTAAAACTCAATCTTGATAGTTTTTTGAGTAATATTATATTTTATGGTAACTTTTTGGAGAACTTTAAGAAAAAAACCGAATCGATCTTTGATATCTTAAAAAAGATCAATCATATTTCATATTTTTCTGCCATGGAGGCAGAGAAGAATCCTGATATTAAAGAAGATATACAGGGGATAATAAGTGAGATACGAAATATAATTAAAACAAATACGGAATTTAATCTTGAAATCAATACCTTGCTCGAAGAATCTTTATTAGCCGTTAGAAACCTTATCTCATCCATAAATCTATCCATAGAGAATTTAGAGAATATATCCTCCGTGCTTGAGTCAATTGCCGGCATTGATAATGACCTTAAAAAAAATAGGATCTTATCATTGACAATTTTGAAGAGATATACAGTCATCTTTCGAATATTGAAAATTACTCTCAGATATCCCTAGGGAAGGTCAATGAACTTTATTCTTTGTATAAAGAAGATGAGAATTATTTTAATAATACGATTAAAAATTTTTCTATCTTAAAGATCTACTTTAAAGAGTTTCATTTCGCTTTAGAAGGCCGATCTATAAGCCAAGAAGGCGTGGAAATGTCTAATGCTAACTATAAAGAATTACGGAATTTGAATTTATATTTTACAAATTTACCTTTGACATATAATCCGCATTTTGCAACAGATAATACTACTGTAAAATTCGTTAATTTCATCCACAGGTCTATTTTTTCCATTGATAATAAACTGAATTTGATCCCTGAGCTCATTGAGAGTTGGAACATTAAGGACAAGGGATTAAAGGCTGAGTTCACCCTAAAGCCAAATTTATATTTTTCAAATGGCGAACTTCTCACTACAAGGGATATTCTCTATACCTTTGAATCCATCTTTAATAAAAAACAACATTCTCCAAATATGCACTTATTTTCTAATATAAAAGGAAGTCTTGAGTTTTCTGAAGGCAAGGAGAACTTTATTGAAGGATTGGAGATTATTAGTGATAGGAAATTTGCTTTTTATTTTGATAAAATTTATCTACCTTTTTATTTCAATCTGGGAACGGTTTACTCTTCAATTATTTGGCATGGGAATAATTATCATAAGACAAATAAACAAGTCGGCATTGGCGATTATATCATTGATGATGCACAAGAGAAAAAAATACTTTTAAAAAAGAACTCTTATTCCCCCATTGCCGTTGATACTATTGATTCGGTCAATATCACCATTGTGAATGATGAAAAAGAAGCTGAAAAGCTCTATTTTGAGAATAAGATCGATCTTTTATATCCATCATCAACATTCATTGAACAATTGAAAGCAGGTTCAAAATTGATCTATGGAAATATAAATACCATTCCTCAACTGGACCTTAGATATTTGGGCATCAATGTTCAATCACGACCGGAATTGAAATTAAAAGAAGTGAGACAAGCAATTTTTTATGCCCTCGACAGATTCAAATTCATTGAGGCAGCAAAGGCATCCACCGCCATACCTGCGGAAGGTATTTTACCACCCGGAGTTACAGGACATTTTAAAAGTAATATTTACGAACATAATGTGGAAAAAGCAAAGGAACTATTAGCAAAGGTAGGTTTACGAAACGGCATTCAAGCACCTTTATTGCTTTTCTTTTCTGATAATTCCACGGAGAGAGCAAAGGCGAACTTAGTAAAAGATCTATTGGAAGAGATCAATATAAAGATAATATTGAAGCCATTAAGCTGGAAAGATTTTATTCAAGCATGTGCAGATGGCGAGATTCAATTGTTCTTTTTAGGCTGGATCGGCGATAATGGTGATCCGGATAGTTTTCTCCACTCTCTATTCCACTCTTCAAATATCGGTTCAAGCGGAAACTATTTTCAATATGGTAATCCGGAAGTAGATAAATTACTTGAACGGGCAATGAATTCTCTAAATATGAAAGAAAGAATCATTTTTTACAATAAAGCGGAAGAAAAAATTATGGAGGATAGCGTAATTTATGTTATCAATCATACCTTGACCTATGCCATAGCAAATAAGAACCTCCACGGATTTAAATTACATCCTCTTGATTTTATCAATACAAGAAATTGGTGGAAATTCTAATTTTTAATTCGAATTAAAGAATATTTTAAATTCTGTAATTGAGAGAGTACTGTTTTCTGCCGTTTCTCTGAATAATTTGTTTTATATGCGCTTGTTTTAAATTCACTTATTTTACTTTCGAACATTATTATTAAATCGGTCTTCTCTTTGTGAAATTTATTTTTAAATTCTGCAAGGGATGTATCATCATTATAAAATCTTTCCAATTTCATTGCCGTAGAAACAAATATCTGTACTTCCTTTAATAGATCAGCATATTTATAACCCAAACCTTTTTTATTGGAAGCAAGAAATTTCTTTACGGTGTCATAGGAATATTTATAAGAAAATTGGAATTCTTTCTCGGCCTTCTTTAATTCCTTATTGTCCTGATAGTCAGAGGCAAGGATCATCCTCGTATTTATAAAATACGGGTTCAGGGCTTTACTGTTTTCCAATTCATTAATAGATATCCTTAAAAGCTCTGCATCTTTTTTACCCTTGACCTCATAGATCTTTCTGTACACTACGCCTTTATTATAATGAAGTTGTGTATAATTTGGAGCAATTTTTTCAAGCTCTTTATATGCATCCATTGCAAAATTATATTTTTTCAGGTCAAATAGAGCACTTGCCTTCTTATAATGACAGTCATAGGTGTAATAATCGGTAAGTAAGCCAAAATTATAATAAAGCACCGTTTTTGCACTGAACCCTTTATCCAGATTGGAATAAAAGTTAGTGAAATAGGTTTTATTAAATTGATCGAAATAAACACCTGCATTCCCCCGAGCTCTTATTTGCTGTAATAATTCATTGAAACCCTGAGGATATTTCGTATTTTCACACTCCACAATGTACAGCATCCAATCAACCATTATGTTTAAATATTTTTTATAAAATTGCAATTTTTTATCACTATAGTTTTTTTGAAAAATCTTATCAAGATCATTCAATAAAGAAATATATTCATCGCTTTTTAATTTACCTGCCGACATCTTTTTTATTCTATAGTACATTAAAAAATATTTTCCTTTCATTGAATTATTTGTGGATAACCTTTCCAGGCGGTTAAAGAAGATTTTTAAAACTGAGAGAGCCCTACTGTCTAAGCTCTGCAATCTTTTGCTATACCAATATTTATCGAACTTATCGTAGTATTTTAAGATATATTCCATGGTTCTACGCTTTTGGTCTTTATCTTTCATTTGATTTAAAGTGTTTGAATATTTTAGAATTTGCCCTCTTTCGCTTCGCAAATAACCCCTAATTTCATCTTTTAACATTCCTTGCCTCACGAAAAAATCCCTTTTGTAAAATCTGTCCGAGGATATTATCCAGAATTTTGCAAAAAACATCAAAATTATAAGGGCAATGAAGAAAATAATATTAAAATGCTTAAAAGCACTATTTTGAGAATGGGTACCTTTTTCCAATTTCTTTTCCATATTATCTTGGGAATTCGCGACCTTTAACTCCGCCCTATTATTTGAAATAGCTTCTTTTAGCATTCCAGAGAACAGTCCGAGATAAATATAGAAAAATACCACAGTAGAGGTGAATCTCATGGAAACAGACCACAAACTATGTATCAATACCGCAATTACGGTACTTCCAAGCATAAGAGCAAAGAAAAAATTTGTTTCTCCCTTTACCTTTTTAAGATAGCCGATATTTGCAAAGATCACATAAAATGCAATGAATAGAAATATAAATAATCCTATGAGTCCTGCATTCGCAGAGATCTGAAGGTATTCACTATGTGTATTGATAGTATTGTTGGAAACCGTTTTTATGGAATAATTTCTTGGACGATATTTTGGGAAATTAAGCTGAAATGTTCCTGTACCAAAACCGGTTATAGGTTTTTTCCTGATCATCTTTAAAGCACCTTTCCAAATAGTGAATCTTACTTGGACCGTAGTGGAGGATAATTTTATATTTCGCATTCTGGATTTAACACTCTCCGGAACTGTGAAAACAATTATGGTCATAAACAAAATAATGCCGATCAAGCTAAAAAACAAAAGTTTTCCAAAAGAGATCTTAATAAATTTTTCTTTTACAAGGTAATATGCCAGCCATATTGCAATATAGAATACCATTGGAATAAAGCCAAGCCATGCTCCCCTTGAAAGAGTAAAGACCAAAGAGAAAGTTCCAAAAATAGACATTGTTAATAGATAAATAATAATATAAGATCTTTTCAAAAATTTTAACATAAAATGATTAATAATAAAATATAGACCCACAAGGATCAAGATTCCCCATTTATGCCATGCAACACTTAATTTTCCCGGTGCAAATGCTAATTTCCTTGCAAAAAATCCTAATGTTACGAGGACTAAAAGCATAAAGAACAAATTGGTCAAATATGAAAAATTAGAAGTTGCTTTTTTAGAACGAAGTTCATCCAATATCTCTTTCGTTAAATTAACGAAGATAATAGGCAGAATAAAAAGTAAAAAATTGGCATAAAAAATTGAATTACCGAAAGTAGAGAGAATTCTTCTTGATGAAGAAGCACCTTCCCATTGGAATATATCCAGATTCCATTTCTGCATCATTCCGTAAGTTATTAGAATTCCCGCAAGAGAAATCATAAAATAATTAAAAAATGTTCTGAATTTCTTATCCATGGCCATTTCACTTGTTGCAAAGAATATTAGTATATAAGATGTAAACTTGAACATTTGATGCATGCTTTCTGATCTGTATTTTGAAATGAAAAGACCATTGAACATTAGCCAAGCCCAGAATACCAATATGATCACTTCAAGTTTTGATAATTGAAAGTTCTTATAAAGTGAAGTGCGCAATAGGAAAACAATAAAAATGAAAAATGACAGGCCCAGGGACCATGAGGTTTTAAGAACAGAACTATCAACGGTCTGCCTTGAAAGCAATAAGGCAACCAACAATGACATAAAGATCAATAATGCGGATTGCAACCAGAACAATATATTCTCTAAGTTTTTTGTTTTCATAAGCTTATTGTATGAAAAAAAATGATTTTAATCAAGATGTTTGATATTTTTCCTTAAAAAAATTATAATGATAGTATGAGCTTTGCGAAAGGATTTTTTGTCACCATATTCTTCTTATTTTTATTCTACCTCTTCAAGGTCTTTGGTATAATAATATTCCAAAGCAATGGTATAAGCTATATTAATTATTATTGCTCGGTAGGCAAATCCTATTCAAAAGCACTTGATATCTTCGACAAACACGGTATTTCACACATCAATCATATATATGTAAAAGAAAAAAATAAAGTAGTCAAAAATATTCAATTCATAGCGTTTAAAAATCATTTTTCCTTCATTGAAAACTACCTTTTTTATGATAAAAATGCACTTTATACAATGAATTATTCCGATGGTATGATAAAGAACATTATCATTAATAAAGGTACTTTCCTCAAAGAACCAAAGTATTTTAAGGAAAAACTGAACCTTGCACATTTCGTAAATAAAGTCAATAAGAAAATGAAAGAAAGCGATATTGATCTTTTAATTGATTTTAATACGGGTTTCGTTTTTTTCGGAAATAGTAATCAAATATATTATATAGGAGATTTTATATGAAAAAACTTTTATTTCTATTGTTCATTGCCTTACTCATAATATCTTATGCAAACCGATTGGACTTCATTGAAAATATTAATTTAAATAACCCGAATGATCTGTCAATTATTGCAATGAAGATCAAATCAGATACTATGCTTCTTCCAATGATGAATTCACGGATCAACCTCAAAACCCCCAATGAGCGGCTTTATAAATACTTGATAATCCTTTCCCAAAACAAATTCAAGGGTACCTATTATCCGGTTATTGCAATACTTGAACATAAGATCCCCGCAAATATTGAGTCAGCTGCATTGAGTTACTTGGTAAATGTAAACCCCAAAGGTGCGATAAAATATATAAAGAATTATATCTTAAAACAAAAAAAATTGAAACCCATCCATTATTTTGTAATGACAGGCATATTTAGTAATTTCGCTTCATTTAGCACCATAGTAGATAAAATTTTAGAGGATCCCTTCAATAAAGCGGAAGCATCCATACTCTTGATTGCGAATTATAAACCTGATATAAAAAAGTACATTGTAAGCCATTTAAATGACAAAAAATTTTCAAAGGAGAAGATCTACTATATTCTCTATTATATGGCATCACATCTTAATAAGAGAGATATTGCAATTATTTTAAAAGATGCGAAGAAATATCCGAAAAATTGTGTAATGCCCATAAGCATTCTTTCAAAAACAAATTATGGCGGAATAAAACAATTAAAAAAATTGACCAAGATTAAGAACAAAAACATCCGAACTATTGCGCAAACCAAGTACGATGAATTGTTAAATACCCTTTCTGTTAAATGGGTCAAAGATAAGATACAGGTTTATGATCTGAAACATGAAGAATTCGCAAAGATCTATAAAGATAGGATCCAGGTCATTGATCACCGGAGCGAAGAATTTGCAAAGATCTATAAAGAAACAGTTGAACAGAGTACATTTGATTTTAAAACCTTGGTTAATTATGCTTCCATTTATGATATTGAATCATTAAAAAAACTGGAGACCGTTCTCGCAGAGGATATTTCAAATAATACATTAAAGGAAATTGAATTATTAAACGATCTCATCTTTATTTTAAAATTGGCGCCCTATTATAATGAGTTAATGAAATGAAATTTCTTATCGCCCAAATAGATCTTAAA
Organism: bacterium; assembly: GCA_021162505.1. Taxonomy (GTDB): domain Bacteria; phylum AUK180; class AUK180; order AUK180; family AUK180; genus AUK180. The sequence goes on along the minus strand of JAGGYO010000323.1, from coordinate 2,103 downwards.
GTAGGCGATATTGAAAATAACTATAATAAGATAGCAGCGATCCTCAAAAAAAAGAATAATTTTGATATCGCTGTCTTTCCTGAACTTGCATTAATGGGATATCCCCCATTTGATCTTCTTTTTAAAAGGAAATTCATAAAGGACGAGGAAGCACATATAAAAAAATTAGCACGAGAATTTCCTCATATACCAATAATAATTGGAAGTGTAAATATGATAAAAATGCCCCCGGGGAATAGTTATGATCTTTCTTCAATAAATGATTTTTCACACCGATTAGAGAATGTGGGCAAATTACTCTTCGGAGGGAAGGTCATTGGTATGCAGGCGAAGTTCAATCTCCCCGTCTATGATATTTACAATGAGAAAAGATATTTTGAACATGGGACCAAGGTAAGGGCTTATGCCATCTTAAAAAAGAACAATAAAATCTCAACCATTCAGGAATATTTCATTGAGAATAATTTATTCATTGATAAAAAAAATAACTTTTATAAAAAGAAAAAATTGACAAATGACCTTGAGAAGAAGGGGTATAAGGTTGAGTTCATGGGAATTTCCGTTTGTGAGGATATTTGGGTCAAAGACAGCGTCCCCTATATCCAAGGAAACGCCGGATGTGACCACCTTGTAAACATATCTGCGTCTCCTTATTATATGAGAAAAAGATCTATTCGAAAAAAGGTATTGAAGGAGTTGTCATCACGGTATAATACAAATGTCGTATATGTTAATCACATTGGCGGACAGGACTCATTGATATTTGACGGACAAAGTATGTTCTATAAAAATGGAATATTAAAAGATTGTATGGAGTTCTTTCAAGAGGAAGTAACTGTTTTCAATACCAATAATAGGAAAATATTCATTCCCATTAAAGAGAACATTTTTGAAAATATCTATATGGCTTTGATCACGGGATTAAAAGATTATTTCAAGAAGAATGGCTTTAAAAAAGCCATCATCGGAGTTTCAGGAGGTATAGATTCTGCACTTGTTGCAACACTTGCCGGTGCGGCATTGGGTTCTGAGAATGTAACGGGTATTTTAATGCCAAGCAGCTATTCATCAGAACATTCCGTAAAAGACGGTCTAAAACTCTGCGAAAATCTCGGGATAAAACATAAGGTAATTCCCATTAATGGTATATTGAGATCATATCTTAAAGAGTTGAAGAATAATTTAACCATAAAAAAAGGAAGTATTACCGAACAAAATTTACAAGCAAGGATCAGGGGTAATATATTAATGGCACATGCCAACAAAATGGGCGCTATGGTCCTTTCCACTGGAAATAAATCTGAGATCGCTGTAGGTTATTCTACACTATACGGTGATTTAGCAGGAGGATTAGCAGTAATTTCTGATCTTTATAAGACCACCGTTTTCAAACTCTGTAAATATATCAATAAAATTTATGGATGGAATATCATACCGAGAAATATTCTATTGAAGCCGCCTTCCGCAGAGCTTGCGCCTGATCAAAAGGATAGTGATGATCTGCCGGCATATGATATTTTGGACCGAATATTAAAATTGAATATTGAAAAACAACTTTCAACCGATGAAATATACAAATTAACAGAAATAAATAAAAATATTATTCGAGATATTATTAAAAGGGTTGATGGGAACGAATACAAAAGACAGCAAGCACCAATTGGTTTTAAAATAAGCCCCAAATCCTTTGGTTCAGGTAGGATCATGCCTATTACAAATGGATATTATGGAAAATAAGGTCTATTACAAATCCTATTTTAAGAGTGAAGAACTACCCTATAAGTTTGATTTTGAAAACAAGACCTATGAGATCAAAGAGATAATTCGAACAAGACATATATTGGATATTCAAACAAAGAAGGAATATGTGGAATTCATCGTCCGATGCGAGAATATCTCCTTTTCCATTGAAAACCATAAAGAGAAGGATTCTATCAGAAAATTAAATGAAAAGCATAAAGAAAATAGAACTCAATAGCTCTGAAATCATTTTTCTCTTCAATGATCCTTTAAATAGCATTGAATTAGCGAAAATAGTAAAAATTAAAGAACAATATATCTGTTTTTATGGAAAAAGAAGTAAAGATGATCACTATTTATTAT
>JAGGYO010000343.1 GCA_021162505.1 bacterium | reverse complement strand
CCCATCATTATCGGGCTTGACCCGATAATCCAGTTTTTGGTTTTCTGAATTTCTACGCCCCCATCAAATTCGAGAACAGGCAACGCTGGAATGACTAAATATAATCCCACTATATAAATCGCTTTATTCTCAATGGTAATCAGGGTAATGAATAACAATTAAAATTACCGCACAGTGTCAATTATTTCTTTTCCCAAAAACGGAGTTTAGGCCCATTAATAAGAGATCTGTATTCTTTGGGATCCACCGGACACGGTTTAACTTTTTTTTGTAAAAGATATTTGCCATTACCGAAAGACCATTTGAAATGTCTTTGAAAAAATGCAATATCTCCCCAACTCGGTTTAAAGCCGCACGGTTTGACGAGAATATTCCTATCATAGATCTTTAATTCTTTCCAGTTGGGAAGTACCTCCCCCCACTGGGTTTTATTTTTATGTATCTTGCCCATTGAGACTATCCCGAGAAAAATAATGGCTATAATAATAATTAAATGGAGATATTTATATATAATTTTGAAAACCGGAAGTTTAACGGTCTTTTGTACAGCCCAATAGGTTGAATATCCCAATGCACCGGCAAAAAACGGTAATGAAGGCACAAAATATCTTCTGGCGAGTTTCTGACTGATTGCCAGCGGAATCAAACCCGATAGACCAATGATCAGGAAAAATATGGGGATCTTTCCCACATGCCATTTTTTAAATCGGCTTAAAAGTAAGGCGACAATGAGAGGTACGGAAAATTCCTGCAGGAAAAGAAGAAAAAATCCCAGGCGACTATTGTATATTTCTCTTGTCCCTTCAATGCTGGGGAATATCTGCTTTTGAAAATGGGAGAAGATACAGTTTCTACCGCCTTTGATAAAGACCAAAATAAAACCTAAAACTATAATAAAGGTTCCAACTTGAAAGGTCCAATGTTTCAACCAGCGCTTCTTTTTGAAAACAATACCTATAGTGGGATATACAATAAGAGGAAATAATCCCACGACGGATTTACTTAAAAAAGCAGCCAATATACATAATCCGCTTAATATGGAAAAGAGAATATTATGTTTTGAACTAAAACTTTTAACTGCCGTATATACACTAAGTACCGCAAAAAGAGTCACAGTGTTTTCAAGCAAATTGTTCACTGAAGAATACATGATCACGGGTATTACAATAAATAAAAATGCAGACCAGCTAATGACAATATCATTATATTCTTCTTTTTCCCCGGTTTTTGCAAAAGAGCCTATTTTCCTTAAGAGCAGCATGAAAAAGAAAATTGTTAATAATACCATAAATATGCCATAGATACGATCAACCCATATCTTATCCCCGAATACCCTAAAAAATATTGATTGTAAAAAGAATTGCAAGGGTAGGGTTTCGTAAAAAGTATTGTAGGTTGTCTTTGTATAATGAGGCTTCCAGAATGTACCGTTCTCTTCTGCCATATTTCGAGCAATGGAGGAATAAGTAAGTCCGTCAAGAAACATACCTTTTCGTACGGAATATGGGGTTATTATTAAAATAAAAAGCAAAAAGATCAAGATAAAAGTACTGTTTTTCCTAAAAAATTCCATTTTATTCCTTCAACAATCTATTTTTCAGAATTTTGTATCTTTAGACAACCAAGCCATCCCTTAAATGAATAGTTCTTTTAGCATGCTTCATTATCAATTCGTCGTGCGTTGAAAAAATAAATGTAACTCCTTCAACTTCATTCATATCTCTCATAATATCGACAATCGCCTCACCTGTTTTTGAATCAAGATTAGCAGTAGGTTCATCCGCCAAGACCATTTTGGGCTTTTTGACCAATGCTCTGGCAATTGACACTCTTTGCTGCTGACCGCCGGAAAGCTCTAAAGGCATCCGTTTTTCCAATCCATTTAATCCCACTTCATCCAAGATCTTTAGAACTGCATTTTCGATCTCTTTTTTTGAATGTTTTCCTAATAATTTTAAAGGAAGTTCAATGTTTTCAAAAATGTTCAAGACGGGTATCAAATTATACGACTGAAAGATAAATCCGAAGTATTCTCGTCTTAAAAGGGCGAGCTCCTTTGATGTTTTATTCGTAATTTCTTTTCCATCAAGAGAAACCTTGCCACTATCTGTGGAATCGATACATCCGATTATATTCAAAAGAGTGGTTTTGCCCGATCCGGAGGGACCGACTATGGCAGTGAATTCTTTTTCCTCAACCTCAAGATCAATACCATTCAATGCTTTTACAATGACTTTGCCGGAAAGATAGGTCTTTTTGAGATCCTCTACTTTTAATAACATATAACCTCCATTAATATTTTACCTGAAATCTGCATAATATCCCGTATGACCCATAAAGTGAAGAGGAAAATTCTTCTAATCCTTTTCCAGTGAGACCGAATATTTCTAAAGAGACATCAAAACCATTATTGACCGTGATCTTTGCACCCAATAAATCAAGTGTGCTGCCGTCAATAAAATTAAGAAAAGAATAGCCATAAAAATTTAAAAAATAGTCATATATATAAGAAATATTTATTAAACCGTAATGTTTGGCTTGAAAGTAATGATCATTATTATAATAAAAGGTGTATTGGGATATATTGTCTTTTCCGCTCTCGTTGAAGTAATAGATAAATTGGAATAAAGTGGAACCAAAATAATACTCAATTCCTAAATTTGCCTCTAAGAACTTTCTTTGAAAAACATCGTTCAGATGAAGACCAATATTTCCAAAAACGGTTAGCAGCAGATCTCCTTTGAAAGAGATCCCTGAAATAATATTGTCCTTTCCATAACGATTAATGATAAATCCAAGATCAAATTTAGATATATTGAAGTATAGAGATGAACCGAATAATGAATTTTGCGGTTTATTTTGAGGGCTGATATAAATTTTACCACCTGCTAATTTGGAAAAGGAGAAATCATATTGAAGAGCAATTTTTCCTTCTTTATCATAAGCCGGATCATTAAAATTGACATTTTTGTCCATATCGAAGGGATTGAACATTGAAAGAGCTCCAAAATTTATATATGTTTTACCTATAACAAATGTTCCTATATTGGTATAATATTTAATAAATCCCCTTAATAATCTATATTTAGCATCCCCATAAAGGGTTGCGGCTGACCCTGAATAAAAGAAAAGTCGAAGATCAAAGTAATATTTCCACGCAGCACTCTTCTTTTGAAGCAGAAACCGATTTTCCATTATATTGGAGTATTTAAAGTCGCTTCCCTTATTTAAAATAAGATCATCCCTAAATAATCCATTGATATTTATATCGCTTCCGTAAATGGAAATTGTGGCAATTATAAAGAAATAAAATAACCGGAGTTTCACCTTTTCAAATATCCCAGAGAGAAAACATTTTTTGGTAATTTTATATCAAATTTAATTATGGGAAATTCAATGATGGTCTTAGAGTTTTTTCTGCGCATGTCTTTAATGAGCATTTTTGTTGGGAAATAATGGTCCTTGACCTTTTTAATGTCTTGTACATCAATGGTCTTTAATAATCTGCCTGATTTTGCAAAATATTCTGCATTTAATATAATGAATTTGTCCTTATCGACATAAAGTATCTCCTTATAATATGTAATATTCTTTGTTCCTTTCTTTGCGATAAGCTCTATTTTATAAACAGGAACTTTATTGAGCACTTCCTCACCTAAAAGATCAACAGAATATTTTTCTTCTAAATTTTCAATGGTAACCATATCACTATAAGACATATCACTACCCATCATGCCCTGTTTCAACATACTGCCCGAGATCTTTAAATAATCATCTGCATCAGGGAAATAGATCCATAATTCATCACTTATTTTTAAATATTTTACACCGTTATCCTCAGGATTGGTAAATTCCATATAAAAGGTTTCTTCAGAATCCTTAGCATATCCGAAAAATTTCTTCACTAAAGTTCTATTATTCTTTATTATTGTGAAGGTACCTTCGTAATATTCATTTGAAATACTCCTGTTCTTATCAACCTTTTCAATAATCTCTTTTCCCGTAATAGCAAAAATATTTAGAATTAAAAAAGAAAAAAGGACTAATACATACTTCTTCATGGTAACTCCTTTGATAAATTATATTAAAATTAAAGGAAAAAGTCAAATTAATAGAAAGGAAAATGATTGAATGTGTAGATACGGGGAGGGGAAAAGAGAAGCAATTGATCCCATTAGAGATAAATCTCAAACGGGGCAAGCAATTAAAGGTCCGCCATGTTTAACCAAATGTAGCAAAGACCGAAGGTTCGTGAAACATCCATTCCTCTACTCCTGCTTGTCATTGCAAGTGATAATGTTGCAATCTCAAATAGAGATTATTACGAATTATTCGGAGCCAGGCACACAAATACAAATGAGCCAGGCACCTCCGAATACAAGTTGATAGTTGACCACAGCACCTTTTTAAAGTGCTGGATAAACAATTGAGAATGGAGAGTTATAAAAAACAAAAGAATAGCCATAGAGCACGGAGAGCAGAAACAGGTTAAATTGGGTAACAAAAAACTAAAAATTAATACTGATTAAGAAGGTCGCATAATTCGTGATTATTAAATTCTCTGCTCAAAAGCTTAAGGTAAATTTGTTTCATATTAAATCTTTGAACAAATTTTCTGCTACCCAATTACTGCAAAAAGAATATTATTGTGGCGATGCTAAATTTCAAAGATCATTTAATTACTAATAAAGGGTAATTGAAAAAGTTATTTACTATATATGGGAGAAAATAGAAAAAAACTACCTTTTCTTCTTGAAAAAAATTAAATAATATGTAAGAATACATAATAAGATAATAGGAGCGCTGCTCTAAAAAAAGTATTGTGATACACAATAATGAGTATTCTTATTCTTTCATTTTTAAATCATTAAAAGATAAAGATACTTCTGAAAAGTTAAAAAGGAGGACATTATGATAATTACAGGTGTTTGTGATCGTTTTGAAGAGAAAATTGCGGTTATCGTTTTAGATAGAGGGGGAGAAATGTATATTCCTATCACTTTACTTCCGAAAGATCTAAAAGAAGGCGATGTCCTCAATTTTGATGTTTCAATAGATAAAAAGAAAACAAAAAAACGCTTTACCGAAATGGAAAAGATGAGACAGGATCTTTTAGATAAGAACAAAAAAGCAAAAAGTTGAAAGGTTGAAAAGTTGAAAAGTTAAAAGGTTTATGAAGGTAGAAAAATTTGAAGATCTAAATGTATGGCAATTATCAAGAACATTAATTGTTGAAATTTATGAAATAACATCTAATCAAAATTTTAAAAAGGATTATGGTTTAGGCAATCAGATTCAAAGAGCAAGTGTTTCGGTATTATCAAATATTGCAGAAGGTTTTGAAAAGGGTTACAATAAAGAATTTATAAGATTTTTATATATAGCAAAAGGTTCAATAGGTGAAGTAAGAGCCCAATTGTATGTAGCGTTGGATTTAAATTATATAAGTAATGAAACTTTTAATGATTTAAATGAAAAAACAAAAAAAATTAGCGGGATGATAAGCAATTTAATTAAATATTTAAAAGGGTTGGAATAATGAATTTTAAATTTTTGAACCTTTTAACTTCTAAACTTTTTAAACAATGTATTTATAAAAGGAGTAATCTATGAAGAAAAAACCAGAGGTTAGCCCCATTAGAGTTAAAAAAGTCCCTAACGGAGTAAAAGGCTGGAGATTAGAGGTTGGTGAAGAAACTTCAAATTTCCAATCTTTGAACTTTCAACTTTTAAACTTTTTAAACAATGTATTTATAGAAGGAGTAATGATTATGAAAAGGAAAAAAACTTTTTTCTTAATTTTTTTTATGCTAATATTTCATTGTTTCCCTTATTCACAAATTGCAGATCATATTGTAGTTAGTCAGGTAGAATATGATTGTCCTGGAGCGGAAACTGCACATGAATATGTCGAGTTATACAATCCATCAGGAAGTGATATTGATATTTCTGGTTGGGAAATTGTTTACAAAACAGCTACGGGAACCAGTTGGAGTAGCAAAGCAACCTTGCCGGCGGGAGCAGTTATTCACTCTTGCGGGTATTTTCTTGTTGGCGGGAGTTTAATATCGACGGAATGGACGGGAGTTACCGTTGATTTTGTAGCTGATAGTATGGGATTATCCGGTACAGGTGGTCACATTGGAATCAGGGATTTATCAAGCACAGTAATTGATTATGTCGGTTGGGGAACCGCAGCTTCTGCAGAAGGGGGCTCTCCCGCTCCAGATGCAGGTTCTACAACAGCTTCAATTGAAAGAATTTCCGGTCCTGCCGGAATTAATAATAATGGCGAGGGTAATGGATGGGATACAGATGTTAATGGAAATGATTGGGTAATTGTTACTGAAGCACCGTCAAATTCTTCATCTCCGGCAGAATGTCCACCAGATAGCAACCCCCCAACTGTTTTTTCTACAAATCCGGCTAATGGTGTATCCGGTGTTGCTGCGATTCAAGATGTTATAATTGATTTTTCTGAAAAGATGACTAATACTTCAACAGCAGGAATAACTATTTCTCCTTCTCCTGGAGGTGAATCTTATGTCTGGTCAAACAATACAACAACATTAACAATTTTGCACAATAACTTTTTTGATTCAACGCCATACACCGTTATCCTTGATAAGATGCTTGTTACCGATCTTGCAGGGAATACACTTGCAGTATCTGCTGCTGTTACAGATTCCGGTGGTGATACATATTCATTTACATTTACAACGGGTAATTATGGTGATGGGACCGGGACGGGCACGATAACCCCGGGAAATGTCCTCGTGAACAACTTTCAGACAATTATGATAACATATACGGCATCCCTTGATATGTCAGGTGGCCAGGTCTCGGTGTTTGTGCCATCGAACTGGGCACAACCTCAGACAGGTTCGGTTTCTTCGGCGGGATATGTCTCGCTTTCGGGCGACGCCACCGCTACGATAAGTTCCATTACAGGCAATGAGACCTCGGGGTGGGAGATAGTTGCTGATATCACCACACTTGACACTGGCACCGATCTGGTATTTATCTACGGTGATCAGTCTCAGTCCGGCGAGGGTGCTCAGTGTGTAACCACCGGATCTTATGAATTTACAGTAAGATCCAAGGGCACGGGAGCGTTGTCTCCAATAGCCACCAGTCCCGTAATATCAGTTTATGAATCTAATCTTTCAATTGTAATAAATGAAATTGCATGGATGGGAACTACGGCTGCTTTTGGATATGAATGGGTAGAACTGTATAATCCCACAAATGAAGAAATTGATATCTCGGGATGGTCTCTTGAAGACAGCAGTGGAGTTCTTGATGATTTTACAGAGCTTAACACTACAACAATCCCCGCTGGTGGATATTTTCTTGCAGAATATGAAAAATCAGATCAAACCGCCTCTTCAATAGCTGATATGGAGGGAGATTCAGAAGGATTTGGTTATTCACTTTTGGCTGATGCAGGGGATATTGTAACTCTGAAGAATGCTTCTGGTCAAATTATTGATCAAGTAGATTGTTCTTCCGGTTGGTTTGCCGGTGACAAAGATTCTGACATAACAATGGAGCGTATTGACCCATGTGCATCGAGTAATGCTGCATCTAATTGGGCAAATAATAATGGAATTACCAAAAATGGTACTGATTCTGGGGGTAATCCCATAAATGGAACTCCCCGTTCAGAGAACTCCGTGTTTGCAAAGAGTTGCCCCGATTTTTCCCCACCAAAGGTAATAGATATTTTTCCTGCTACTACTGTAAATGTGGATACGACTACTCTTATATCCATCACATTTTCAGAGCAAATGAATACTGCATCGGTGAGCTTAGCGCTTGATATAGTTCCTTCCGTAGCATATACACTTTCCTGGGATGTCGGTAATGAGACATTAACGATGACCCTCACAGCTCCGCTCACGGAAGATACCTTATATGATATTACTGTTTATTCGGGAGCAATGGATATTGCAGGAAATTCACTTGACGGGGATAATGACGGAAAACCAGGGGGTAATTACTCATTTAGTTTTAATACCGTTGACAATGTTTCTCCTTCTTCTATAAACGATCTTTCTGCACTCTCTTATCCCACGGTTGGCGGCATAAAGATCACATTCACCGCACCCGGTGATAATGGTGCAACGGGAACATGTACAAATTATGAGATCGCTTATTCAACAACGGTAATTACAAATGATACGGATTTTAATAATGCTCTAAAATATGATACCTCGGGTATAACACCGCAAAATTCGGGAAATACGGAAAGTATTATTTTAACATTACTTCCGGCGGGAACTACATTCTATATTTCAGTGAAAGGAGTAGATGAATCCGGGAACAAATCTGTTTTTGGAAATACTGACAGTGCAGTTTCAGGTAATTTCGGAGTTTCAAAAACCCCGAATATTCCTCTTTGTGAAAGCGGTCATGGCAATCTATCGCTAACTTATTCAGTTGGTTCTACGATATTTGACGGGGATGATTCAATGTATGTCATTGTTCATTCGTCTTTTACTCAACCGGATACTACGAATCTATCAATCTTAATAGACGGAACGGCAATTTCCGCTTCCAATTATTCGGTTACAGGTTCTACTATTACCATACCAAATATTACTGCAATAAATGATATTGAGATCGATTTTAACGGTTATAATTTCCCGGCGGTGAGCGGAGAATATAAATTCGGTATGAAAATTAATGAGAATAATAACGAGTTTATTGATATCGCTACGCCTTCCTTTTATGTGGAAACGCCGGTATCAATGGCTCTTGATCCTGCGGATGATCCTCATTCTGCACCAGGACATGCACAAAATATTGTTATCACTATTAAAAATGATAAAGATATAGCACTTTATGGAGCACACATTACAGGAATGATCATTGATTCACCCATTGGCGCAACAATTTCTCAAAGTGCAGTCGATACCGATAGTACGGGAACCGGGACATTTGTATTGAATTTATCTCAAAGTGCAGGAAAACATATTGTAGAATTCAAGTGCAATGATCTCACGGAATACTTTACTGATACCTCTTTTGAAGGGGATTTTCTTTCAACACCATATCCAAACCCGGCAAGAACAGATATAGACACCATTACTTTTGAGATAAATATTCAGGAGGCAACACATATAAAACTGACAATTTTAACAATGGACGCAAGGAAAATAGTTGATATTGCAAATGAAGATCTGGATGCGGGATATCATAAAATCGCCTATGATCTAAAAGACAGATCCGGCAGAAAGATACCATCGGGTATCTATTTTGCAATTTTAAAAGCGGATAAATTTACCGAAATGGTAAAATTCACGGTTGTGAGGTAGAAAATGAAAAAATATATGATATTTTTATTTATGGCACTGTTCGTCTTAACATTTTCATTGGACTATACTTCCATATTGAACCTTAATTTCGGTCCCATCGCCATGGCAGCAGGATCAAATGAAAGTGTTGATATTGATGATTATCAATCTATATTAACGAATCCCTCTCTTTTGGCAATGTCTCAGTGGAGTTTTATTAAGGTCAGTCATTTGAAATATCTTGATGATACCAATTTCAGTTATTTGGGTATTGGAAAGTATATTGAGGGTATTGGAAATATTTCATTATCTTACCTTTACGGAAATTACGGATTTCAGGATGAAAGAGATATTTCAGGGACTACACGTGGCGAGTTTTTCTCCTATGACCAGGCACTGGCTCTTACTATTGCAGATAGATTCTATACAAACAGCTATTACGGTTTCAATATAAAATATCTTGAAGCACAATACGGTGATAATAAAACTTCCAGTTTGCTTTTTGACTTGGGACTTTCATTCAGGATTAAAAAATTTCTTATTGGAATGTATATGAAAAATTTCGGGACCAAAATGCAATTTGAGACACAAGGAGATTTTAATCAAGTAGTTACAGGGATCGGCTGGCGATATAGATATAATTTTAAAAATCATAAAAATGCTATTATATTGCTGAATGATTATAATGCATATTCAGATGAATTAATGGTTAATTATGGAGTGAAATTCATTATGTTCAAGTATTTGACAATTGCCACAGGTGTTCATAATGTATTTGATAGTTATGCAAAACGCTTGAATTTAGGACTATCCTATAGCTTGCAAAAATTTCTTGTATCATTTGCTTATAATTTTAATAGTAATTACGGTTCACTTTATGATGTGGGCTTGGAATTCAGGTGGTAGGAGAGTAATATGAAAAAAATTATATATATAATATTTACAATACTTCTTTCAATCAATGTTTTTGCTGCAAATAAGGGTGATGTCGTTTTCAGTGAAATCGATTGGAGCGGTACACAGGCATCATCGGGTTACGAATGGCTTGAACTCTATAATACAACCGGCGGGAATATTGATCTTACAAATTGGACTATTTCAGATGGCAGTGGTATTATTGCAGATCTATCGGATACAACAGTAATGAATACAGCAACAATTACTGCTGGGAAATACTATTTAATTGAGTATAGAAGTACATCTGAACCTGTAAAACAAGCAATAGGAGACATAATTTCGGACTTTGAAGGGCTTGGATACAGCAAATTATCAAACGACGGCGAACATCTTTATTTAAAAGATGGAAGTGGAAATATTATTGATGATATTGATTGTTCAAGCGGTTGGTTCGCCGGAGCTACAGGTGGAGTTTCAATGGAGAAAAAGATCCTTGGAAAGGACGGGAATGATGCGGGTAATTGGGCAAATAATGATCTCATTACCATAAATGGGCATGATTATCTTGGTAATCTTATTTATGGAACTCCAAGACACCCAAATTCTGTTGGACCTATTGAAGCAGCAATTTACCTGCAAACGAGTGTTTCACCGTCAAGGATTGAGATTATCGGTGGGTCACCGGAAACGGCAACGGTTACAGTAAAGCTCTTAGATGAAAATTATTCTATCTATACCTCATCACCTTCACTTAATGTAATAGTTTCAGCAAGTCCAATAGGTATAGGACATTTTCAAGCAAGCGGTGACACAATAGGACTTACACTTATAAGTGGAATAGCAACAATCGATTACGGGAGTTGCTTATCGCCTTCTACTATTACACTTACCGCAACGAATACGGGTGTAAGCAATGTTTTGACATCAGATCTTGATGTCTTGCCGATTGATATATCCGGTCCTACAATAATAGGTTTTACTCCCGAGAATGATGTACCGTTAAGGTCAGTCCAAAATATACCAAATACATTGACACTTTCAGATCTTGGAGGAATTTATAATACACAAACAATGACCATACATTATAAAATATATTCTTCGACCGGGAGTTGGATCGGAACATCCTCAACAGATATTTCTTATGATTCAGGCGGAACATTGGGTGATAATAATGTAATATACGGGTATGATATTTTATTCTCCGGAACTATTGATTTTACAAATGGCGGGAGTTTTAATATACCGAATCTCTCTACTATTGGCATATGGATCACAGGAACGGATTATAAGGGAAATTCCATAGATACCATAAATAATTCCGAGAGCGATTTTTATAAGACCTTAACCGTAAAAGATGTAAAACTCCTCGTTACAGAAGTGGATTTTATTGGAACATTAGGCGAGGACTTTGTTGAGATCTATTGTACAGATGATGGTAATAATGGTAACGGGGTAAATATCAACGGTTTCTATATAGATGATCTGGATAGTATTAATGGCGCTACCGGAGGAAATGCCTCTGTAACCGATCTTGATGCTAATGCAGATAAAAAGCTCGGTGAACTTACTGTAAAAACAGGGGATTATATTGTTTTGTTATACGATAATGGCGATGATTGGAAGGATTCAATTCCAAGTGGGTCAAATATACATATTATATATACCTCTGATTCGGGATTAACCGATTCTGATGAACAGATAGGAATATTCACTCCCGCAGGCGAATTAATGGATATTGTATGCTGGGCAGATCAAAGCGGATCGATTTCCGATGACGATTTCAAAAAAGGATTTGTCGGAAGTCAATGGAATATCTCCTATGGTTCACCAACAACCGCAGAAGAGATCGATTGCGTTGACTCTGATTTTTCCAAGGGTTCTATTGTTCGTGATGTAAATAATACGGATACAAACGATAAAGCAGATTGGAAAGATACTATGGTTGAAACACCAGGTGGACCTCATCCTCAAGATACTTTACCTGCGGCAGCAGATATTGTAATTTCCGAGGTCTATTTCTATTCGCCTTCCGGTTACCCTGATTGGGTTGAACTCTACTGTAAAAATGATGGGAATGGTGGCAATGGCGTTGACATTGGCGGATGTTTTATTGAAGCTGACAATCCGCTTAAAATATTTAAAGTCGGGACAAAGATCAGGACGGGACAATTTATCATTATTACCGAGGGGAATTCCGAAAATGACGAATCAACTGCTGGTAATGATAATATTTTAACGGTTTTTGATGATTCATTTTCCCTTTCTTCAACAGATGAGAATATCGATCTTAGAGATTTCTCGGGAAATATAAAAGATGCGGTACTATGGGCACAAAGAGATTCAGAGGCATATAAATTTCCCGTGGATGCCAATGGAGATCTCATTAGTGGTGCACAAGTAATTCCTGCAATTACTTATGATATATCAAAACTCATTGATATATCATATATTGAATATAGTGATTTTTATGAAATATTGAATTCAACAGATGCTAAATTGGGAGAATATCAATGGGTTGGTAAACTCTATAAATTTTTCCCGAATCTTGCCAAGTACCCGGATTTTCCGGGTGGCACGGTGCAGCCGGATCCTAACTATATCTATGATTGGGTCTATGCCGTGGAAGGTGCTATCCCGTCAATAAATATAAAAGAAGAATATTCAATTACAAGGGATGAAAAATTCACCGATACCAATACCTTGGACGATTGGGCCATTACGGATAAACCTACTATGGGAAGACCTTCAAATGAAATAGAGGTTCCGGGTGGAAAGATCCTTGACATTAAGGTCGAACCCAGGACCTTCGTTAATGACGGCTCAATACCGACAAGATTATACACCACGATTTCTATGGAAATAGCCTCAGAGGGTGTATTGACGCTGAGGATATATGATATGAGGGGCAAGGTAGTAAAAACACTGGCTGAAAAAACTCCCGTTCCACCGGGTCCTTATTCGGTAAAATGGTGGGGAAATAATGATGCCAATGGGCCTTTACCCATCGGTGTTTATATTGTGTATATTGAATTGAGAAATGAAACAAGATCAATTACCAAAAAGGCAATTGTTGCCATTGGCAAGAAAATGTGAAGGAGATTATAATGAAAAAAATATTAACAATACTCTTACTTTCGGTTTTTGTTATGACCTTTGCATCATTCGAATTTGACGGCTGGAACCCTACCGATGTTGCAACAGGCGGAGAAAATTTAACTGCCTTATCGCCTGATTCCTTTTTCACAAATGTAGGGAATCTTTCATTTTTTCAGCATCCGCATATAGCGTTCAATACAATGCGTTTGTATAATATGAAAGAATTGGAGGGCTTATCCTTTGCTTTGATAAAACCCATGAAAAAAGTTACCATTGCTCTTGGAATGGAAACATTCGGTTCTGAAATTTATAAAGAGGAACAGATCCATTTAGGTATGGGAATACATGTGGGTAAAAATATCGGAATAGGGGTTAAAGCAAAATACATGAGTTTGATCATGGAAGATATCGGCAGTGCTTCCGTTTGGGCAATAGATATTGGTGCCAAATATTATGTTAACTATAATCTATCTTTGGCATTAAGATTAAAAAATATTTCGCAGCCCAATATTGGACAGGAATATATTTATCGTGACATTGGAATTGGAGCAAATTATAAGTTCCACTCAAATTTTAATATTTATTTCAATATGGTTACCATCATACCACCATCATATTTGAAATATACCTATGGACTGACAGACCTTCCCGACGATGAACAACAAGCAATAGAAGATAATATCTGGAATAGCAGTGAATATGATGCCTATTTGGAAAATTTCGGTGATAAAAAAAATATACACCCCGATTTCCATATTGGAATGTCCTATAGATTGTTCAATTTTATAAACTTCTTAGGTGGAATTGAGATATTGAGCGACCGGGACATTGCATATAGTTTAGGTGTCAATGTTTCCGGAAAAGGTTTGGGATTGTCTTATTCTTTCAAAACACACGCTGAACTTGGAACAACACATTATTTTTCATTTACCATTGGAGAAAAAGAGTTTATTAGAGATCTTTCCATAGTGAATGGAAAGATCAATATAAATATTGCTTCGGCAGCAGAGATCGCAGGGATACCGGGTATAGGTTCCTCTACATCAAATGCCATAGTAGCTTATAGAGAAAAAGTCGGCAGAATAAAATCAATTGATGAATTGGTGAATGTAAAACGCATTGGAAAAAGAACAATTGAAAAGATACGACCTTATATATTTATAAACAAAAAGAAAGCCTATATTGAAAAAAGTGATAAT
>JAGGYO010000169.1 GCA_021162505.1 bacterium | reverse complement strand
TATTCCGTCAGGTTCACCTTTAAGAACTTTTAGTAAGGTATTTTTAGGATTTTTAAAACCTGCAGGAGCCCCGATCATTCCATGATCCATTGCCACTACTAAAGCTTTACCGTCAGGAGGAAAATAATTTAATGTACTTCTTAACATTTTTTCACCTCATAAATTTTTAATTTCATTCTTTATTATATTAAAGTAAACGTTACTCTTTATTTTTTAAATTACAGGAGGTCCTTCATTTTTCTTCTTACTTCTTAAAGAAATAAATGCAACAGCTGCAATGATAATGAGGCCTTGTATAATGTATTTAAAGTAAAAATGTACATTAAGCATGATTAATCCGTTTTCAATAACACTTAATAAAAATATACCTAAAATTGATCCTCCAATATTGACTAATCCAGGTCTAAAAACAGTTGCACCTAAAAAGGCGGATGCAATAACATTCATTTGAAATCCGTCACCTCCACTTGCCGGACCGCTGCATAATTTTGAAGCTAATATAATAGCGGCAAAACCAATCAAAGAACCTTCAAGTAAAAAGGCAATCATTCTGGTTTTCTTACTGTTTATACCAACATATTCTGCAGCTTCGCTATTATTTCCTACGGCATACATACGTCTTCCAAATTTACTATAATTTGCTAACAAAATAATCATAATAGTAATAATTAAAAAAATTATAGAACTAATAGGGATTATTCCTATAGTGCCTCTTCCTATAATAGATAAACTTTTAGGATAATCACCATAATAAGTTGCTCCTCCGGATATCCAATAGATAATTCCCTTGCATACCGTCCAAGTAGCAATAGTGGCAACAAAGGCATGCATTCCCAGCTTAACAACCAGAATACCATTTATGCCCGCCCAAACAATTCCGGCTACAATTGCAAAAAGAAATACCAGCCATAGACTGAATCCCTGATTTAATAACACTAATATGAAGATATTTATTAAGCCGATAGCACTCGCAAATGAAAGGTCGAAATCACCAGTTATCATAACCAATGTTAACCCTAATGATAAGACTCCTCCAATAGAAGTAGTCAAAAGTATATTAGTAATGTTTGATGTAGAAAAAAAACTATCCGACATTACTGAAAAAAATATAACTAATAAGGCAAATCCAAATAATAATTCTCTGTTTTTAAACAATTCTATAAGGCTATTTTTTTTATTATTATTCATTTTTTTAAACCAACATCCCTTTCTTGATAATTTTATTTAAAATTATAAAATATTCTTTAAAATGTTTTCCTGGGTAATTTGTTCTTTCTCCAATTCAGCAGTTATTCTGCCACGACGCATGGTATAAATTTTATCAGATATTCCAACAATTTCATTAATTTCTGATGAAACCATTAATATACCTTTATTCTTTTTTGTCAAATCTCTTAATAGATTATATATTTCCCGTTTAGCTCCTATATCAATTCCAACGGTAGGATCAACTAAAATTAATACTTCACACTCTTTAAATAACCATCTTGCTAAAATTATTTTTTGCTGGTTTCCTCCGCTCAATTCTTCTACTAGTTGTCCAATATTTCCGTATTTGATGTTAAATTTAGCTGCCTGCTTTTGTGCAATTTTATTTTCTTTACTTTTAGATATTAAAAATTGGGGAAAAATTTCATATAAATGAGCTATAGTTATATTTCCGGCTACAGTAAAAGTATCAAATAGACCATACTTGTGCTTATCAGGAGGAATAAGAAAAACTCCTTTTTTAATCATGCTTGACACTTCGACTTTATGCATTTTCTTTCCATGAAGACTGATTGTGCCTTCTTTTAAATCATTGTTAATTCCAAAAATTGATAAAGCAATTTCATTCATTCCGGCACCCATCAATCCATATAACCCTACAATTTCACCTGCTTTTATTTCAATATTAATATTTTTTAAAGCTTCCGTATTTAAATTTTTAACCTGCAAGATAGTATTTCCAATATTTTCTGATTTTTTAGGATAAAAATGTTCATAATCCTGATTTATCATCATTTTTATTAATTTATTTTCTTCAATATCTTCTTTTTCTAAGATGCCTACATTCTCTCCATTTCTTAAAACCATTATTTTATTACATACTTTAATCGCTTCCTCTAACTTATGAGAAATATAAATAAAGGTTTTCTTTTCTTTTTTACTGAGTTCTTCTAATAAATTTAGCAATCTTTCACTGGATTTCTTAGGTAGGCTTGCAGTTGGTTCATCTAATATTAAAATATCAGGTTCATACGAGAGAGCTTTTAATATCTCTACAATGAATTTTTCATCCAGCATTAATTCATCAACGTTTTTATCTAAAATAAGATCAGGATAAATGGGATATTTCTGCAATAATAATTTTGCTTTTTTTAATGTCTCCTCTTCGTCTATAATAACGCCCTTTGTATGCTCTTTGTTTAGAAATATATTGTCTGCGCCATTTAAAGAAGATATTAATAGAGGTTCTTGATGAACAATTGATATTTTATTATTTAAGGCATCAGATGATTTTTTCCATTTCGCCTCTGAATTTTTATAAATCATTTTGCCACTATCGGGAATACATTCACCGCCAATCATTTTAATCAAAGTGGATTTGCCAGCTCCATTTTCACCAACTAGTCCAAATATATCCCCTCTGTTTAAAGAAAAACTAACGTTATTGACTGCATGGGTGGCTCCAAAATGTTTATCGAATTTGGTACAAGTTAAAATTGGTTCCTTATTCTTCATTTATATATACCCTTTCTCCTTTGCTTGCTTCACATATTGTAAAAAATTATTTGGAGGATACTAT
>JAGGYO010000167.1 GCA_021162505.1 bacterium | reverse complement strand
TAAGTGTGTCATACCTATTCATCTTTAAATAATAATCAATTTCACCAATATTCTTTCCAAAATATTCTGCCATACGCATTTTACTTATCGCATTTTTCAAATAAGCTTTTATTACTGGCATCATATAATTTTCCGGAAATTCTTTTGTATAAATTTCGTTTCGATATTTTTCTTCAAAACTTTCTTTGTAAGCATTTTTCAATTTTATGTTATTTCTCCATTCTTCTGCCTTTGTTTTATCAATTTTCTTTAGATTTTCCAATTTGTACAACATTGCATTTAGAGAAACCCTAAATTGTAATGATAGTTCCAACACTTCCACTGCACCTATTTCATTCTTATATCTTTTAGTAACCTTTTTAAATACTTCATTTGGGACTAATAAATGTGAAGCAAAGGCATCTGCATATTTTTCAACATTACTTTTACCTCTCTTATCATCGTATATCTCTGAAACATCAAACATATTCCATGTTAATAAATGAAACAATTCATGAGCAATATCAAAAAACCCGCGCCATACTTTATCGTTTCTATTCAATAAAATTGCACCGCCAAAGTTACCGACCAAAGAAGCAGCAGAACCATACTTTTTCAAATCAAAATAGAATATTAGAATATTCTTTTCTTGAAGTGTTTCAATAATATTTCCGGCGGGAAATTCACCTAAGTTGTAATCTTCTCTAATTTTATCTGCGAGTTTTTGTGCGAATTTATAATAATTTGAGAGATTAATACTTCTAAAATAGGTATTAGATAAAGGTTCAAAGAGCTCATAATCAATTTTTAATAATTTATTTATGTTTTTGAAAAAGTAGCAATATTTTTTCAATAAATTTTCATACTCTTTACATTTTTCAGGGTTATTACATTTTCGCCAGATTGCAATTTCTGTTTTTTCTTCCGGCTCTGTCATTAAATAATCTATTGATAAACTTAGTGCCTTTGAAATTCTCATCAGATCATCCATCGTTATCTGTCGTTCTCCTTTTTCAATACTTAATAATGTTTGATAGTTATTATAACCTGCTTTTCTGGCTAATTTTTGTAATGTTAACCCCATTTTTTCTCTTTCCATTCTTATTCTTATTCCGATTTTTATATTTAATGAATTTTTATTATTATTCATCTCGCCTCCTTTTCTAATATATTATAATATATTTTTATATAAAAGTCAAGTTTCATAAATAATATAATGATTTCTTATAATACTTTTTTCTTTTTTATTACTGGTTTCACTTATATTCCGTTGTTATTGGACTCGTTCCGATAATCAAATTTTCTAATGCTGTCTATCTAACACCAATTATTTTATTTCTGGTCATTCAGAGGAAACAAAGTTTCCGTAGGAATCTCTGACATTTTTTTAAAAATTACCTCGCCAGAAGCTGAAAACAATTATAATAAAAGCAAAATGAATGAGGGTAGATAAAAACTACTGGTTTGTAAAATTTTAATCAAATTTTAAATCATCGATTTTGCAACTTTAAACTACACCGTCCCTGAATTTTAAGACAAACATTAGTTTATAATGAGAGAGTGATGATGTGGCAGTAGGTTTTGATTTCTTCGGTGGTGAAGTATTTTCCTTTTCTTGATTTTAACCACTTTTCCGAAACCTGATAACCGCCAATCATATATTCATGTACATCTTTTTCAATGTTATCAAAATACTGTGTTTTATTTATGTAAATTCTTTTTTCGTTTTCATCGTATTTAACCTTTTCAACAAGATTATTGCCTTCACCGTAATATTTTGAGATGGGCGGGCTTAATTTTTCCGATTTTAAAAGGTGTAAATCCGCCAATTCTTTACCAAGTTTTCCAATTTCAATAAAAAGATCGTAATCTTTCGTAAAGGGTATGCGCGGGAAATCAATATTGAAATCCTTTAATATTTTATAATCCTTTATATATAAATGTTTTACTTGCATAATTTATTCCATTTTAAATATCTCGTTTTCAATTTTTTTTATTGCTAGTTCTCTATTTTCTTTGGCTCGTTGCTGTAAGTCTTTTATTTGCTGTTTTAGTTTAAAAAATTTATTAGTAATTTTTTCCTGAATATCTTTTGGGGGAATAACAACAGGATATTCCTTAATCATTTGTGCATTTAAATTTGGTTGATTATTACCGCTCGCTAGTTCTCTCAATCTATCATATTCATTCATAAGGTATACCCACAAATAATCAATAAGTATATCTTCGTTTTTGAAATTATGAAGAACTGCACAAGCTTGATTTGTAGTAGCTTTAATTCCTAATTTTGCAGTTCGTCCACGTGTTTTTCCTTGTCCATACATAGCAACTATTAGGCTATCTTTTTCGTATAATCTAGCACTGCTGTTTTTAATTGCATTTTTAGTTATCTTTTCTTCCGTATCATAAATTATATCGTTAACTACTTCACCTGTTTTGACCCAAGGGATGTCTCCATTATAATAATTTTTGTTACTTCTGGAAGGTGTCCCGCCGCTACCAACATCACAAATTTTTGATATTTCTTTTATTATAAAATTATTTTTATATCTTACCCTGACTTTTAATAAGGCATCTGTTCCCCATTTATGAAGACTTTTAAAATTTACATATTTAAGCAAACCAGTTTTCTTAAAATTTGTATTTTGTTCAGCAATTATTCCCAATTCATTATCCACAAAATGTTTTAATTCATTTTCTAATATTGTTGCTTTTTCTTCTTGTTGCTTTGCCAGGTCTATTTTGGCGTTATAGGTGGCTACAATTCGGTTCTGTTCTTCAAGAGGCGGAAGAGGGATTTTTGTCTCTAAAAATTCATCAACTTTTACTCTTGCTTTTGAAATTCCGGATGTTTTGGTGGCTAAAAGCTTTTTAAATTCATTACTTCTTAAAACAAGAATGAGATAGTAGCCATTTATTTTTTTTATATCAAAAATAAAAACAGGATATTCAGAACTTACAGCAAACGCGGTTTTATCCTTTTCGTGATAATATATGCATCCGTGGCGAACATTTATTTTTGAATAAATAATACTGTTGCCAGGAACTTTAAAAACATTTCCTTTGTATTTTTCAATATCCGATTTATCTCTTAAAAACAATTTTCCCTGAAAATTTATTTTGTTTATAATTCTCCAATCATTTTTAATTAATTCTTCTTTTGAAATACTCTCTTTAATTGGTTTTAAGATATCTCTTAACAGAATAGCATTCTCGAATGAATAATCAAATAGATGATTATATCTCTTCACATCCCACATAGCAAGTTCAGAATAGGGAATTGTTTTTAATATTTTCATATTGCTATTCATTGTCTTCTTCCATTTTGTTTTGATAGAGTTCATAAAATTCGTGTAATTTTTGTTGCAATAATTTTTTATCTATCAGTTTCGTTTCATATTCGGCAATAACAGCCGGCGAAAGGTTTCTTCGCAAAGCAAATTCGACTACTTCGGTGTCTTTTCCTTTACAAATCAAAATCCCGATACTTGGGTTTTCATTAGGTAATTTTACATCTGTATCCAATGCTTCGAGATAAAAATTGAGTTGCCCGAGATGGGCGGGTTCAAATTCCGTTGTCTTCAATTCAAGGGCCACTAAACTTCGTAATTCCCTATGAAAAAACAGCAAGTCGATATAATAATCGTGCATTCCAACCTGCACACGATATTCTTGCCCCACAAAAGTAAAATGTCCCCCCAATTCAAGCATAAACTTCTTAAGATTTTCTAATAAGTTTTTTTGTAAATCTTTTTCAGTATAATTGTCGGGCAAATCCAGAAATTCAAAAATATATGTGTCTTTAAATATTTGTTTAACAGGTTTTTGTAATTGTGACACCGCTGGTGTCACAATTTGTTTTGAAAGCATTGTGCGTTCAAAAACACCCGTGTCAATTTGTCTAATTAGTTCCCTTTTACTCCACTTTTCTTTTACGGCTATAAGTAAATAAAACTGTTTTTCTTCAATAGTTTTACATTTGCTTAAAATGGTAATATGATTTGTCCAACTTAATTGTGTCACCAGTGGAGACACAATTTCAACACCATTATAAGTTTCGTAAAATTGTTTCATGCGGTAAAGTCCGCGTTTGGTAAAACCTTTCAGATTCGGATATTGTTGGCGGATATGGTTTGCCAGTTGCTTGACAATGCCATCGCCCCATTTGCCTGTATTTACTTTTTCGGATACATATTTTCCAATATCCCAATAAAGATTTACAAGTTCGCTGTTTATTTGCTGATAAACCTTATTTTGAGCTTGTTTTATTCGTTCAATAACAGGTGTAAAATCAGTATGTATAGGTTTATTTTCCATAAAAAACTTCGGGTTCCTGTGCTACATTATCAATTATCAACAAGCGAAAAAATGAGTTATCATCTAAAACTTTGTATTCTACTCTATCAAATTTTGCTTGCCATAGCTTTTTATCAATTCGATACTTTTTATATTCTTTAGCAAGTGGTATAAGCTCATTCTCAATTTCTGCCCCTGTTGTACTTATACCTGCTTTTTCAACTTCTGCAATAGGTATTTCGTAATCAAAGTCTTTTTTAATTTGAACTTTTATTTCACTTTCTATTTTTCCTTGTAATTGTTTCAACTCTTTGCGGAGTTTTTTCTTTTCGTCTGCACTTGGCGCTTCCTTGCCTCGCAATGCCAATTTTTCTTTTATCGGTTTTATTAAAAGCTCATATTTCTTTTCTATTTTTTTTGTAGCTTTTTTCTTTATTTCCTGCCATTGCTTGGCTTCTTCTTCTGTAAACTTTTTAAAGAACAATAAACTTGGTTTTACGGTTGCGCCACTTGCAATAAACACATCTTGCGGAATGGAAGTTATCAGTATAATCTTGGCTTTACTTTCTACGAAATTTCTTATCTTCTGCAAATTGCTATTGTTTAAAACACCTTCTGGCAAAACAATTCCCATTCGGCCGCCCGGTTTAAGCAACCGTAAACTTCGTTCAATAAAAAGCACTTCGGTAAGTGTGCTCATTTTTCCTGTTTCATATAAATTCAATAACGGTTCACCAATATTGTCTGTAATTTGCCGCATTGCTTTTACATATTCATCACCATATTGCTTTTTATACTCTCTTATCCGCTGTTCGTCTGTATATTTATCTGCTTCTGTAATTTTTAAACTTTTTTCAACCCGAGAACCAAAAGGAGGATTTGTAAGAATAATATCAAAACGGTTTTCAAAAATTCCATTTACATTCAATAGTCCATCGTTGTGATGCACTCCACCGTGTCCATCGCCGTGCATAATCATATTCATTTTTGCAGTTCGACTCATTCTCGGGTTAGCATCTGTTCCATAAATACAATCATATGATAAAACACGAATACGACTTTTAAGATTATTTATATCTAACTCCTGATTAAGCTTTTGGAAAAGGTCGTTAACTTTTTCATCAACTTTCAATTTTTCTTTTTCAGTAAGTTTATCATACTCCTCGTTAAAGTATTTTTTCTTTATTTTTTCTTTCTGTTTTTGGATCTCTTTTTCAATCTTTTCACGCACATATTCAAATACACGGATTAAAAATCCTCCCGAACCACAAGCAGGGTCACAAATTATTTCGCCTTCTTGCGGATCAAGCACATCAACCATAAAATTTACAATAGTTCTTGGTGTAAAAAATTGTCCTAATTCACCTCTGAATGTTTTTCCTAAAAATTTTTCAAATGCGATACCTTTTACATCGTCTGAAGTTGTTGATAAATTATATTTTTCCAATTTTTCTACTATTGCTTCAAAACTAATTTCTCTTATTTTTAAAGTTTCGTTATCAGCAAACAAGTCATCATCTTTAAATTCTTTTTTGGTTTTTTCAAATAGTTGTTGATAAAATGGTTTTGCATCTTTAACCCCCATTTCTTCATTTAATTTATTATAGTTTTTTCTGTTCTCAATAAATCGTTTTTTTGAAAATATTTGTGCTTCGTTATTATCTCTTTCGTATCTAATTTTGATAAATAAGATTTTGCTTATTTCATCAAAAGCCGCTTCAGGCGAAAGTTTATCATTATTTCTGATAATGTTATGGCACTGAAATAATACTTTTGAAAACTCATCTCTTGTAAATGCTTTTGTCTGTTTTAATAACTCTTTTATTTTCTTTTCATTATTGACAATGTCAGCATTAGGAATATCTATAATTTCTTCAAGTTTCTTTGGAATTTTTCCCTTTACTACTTTAAAAATTCTTGTTTCTTTAAGGTTGGTAGTTACAAAAAAATCAGCACCAGCCCAAGAGGCATAATTTGAACCCTGAAAGCAATCTTCTTCTCTGATAGTAACATTTTCAGCTTTACATTCAACAACAATAATCGGGCTGTTGTCTTCTAATTTATCTTCTTTCGATTTCCAAACAACAATATCGGCTCTTGCTTTTCCTTGACCTCGAGAAGAATTGCTAACAGTAACTTCCTGTTTCATTTGGTCAAATGTAAAACCGTAATGATTAACAAGGCGACAAATATATTTCTGACGGACTTCTTCTTCCGGTGTTTTTACAAGCCATTTATCTTTTAATGGTGCAAATATTCTATTGTTCTTTTCGTCTATCTTGATTTTACAATTCATAACTTTCTCCTTTATATAATTTTAACACTTGTTTTTTTGCCGAACTTTTCACCCAAATTTTCAATAAATTCTTTCAATGCGGGATAGTAGGTTTCCTCTCTCGCATCCCCTTTTTTGTACACCTCTAAAATGTTTTTTAAATAATCTTTAATCATTTTTTATCCTTTTTGTCATCGTTCTTATTTTTTTTCTTAATTACATAATAGGTGCTTCTTCCTTTGCCTTTTTGGTCCAAATAATCTTTTTTTACAAGACCCTTTAATATCTCAAACACTTTTGATTTCCCTAGATTAAGTAATTCAACAGCTTTTTTTCTATTTATTTTTTCATTATCTAATAAATATAAAAGTATTTTTTGTTCTTCACTTGTTAATCGTTCGTAATCGTCCGTAATCGTCCGTAATCGTTCATAATCGTCCGTAATCGGTCGTAATTGTCCGGAATCGGTCGATATTTTCTCTTTGTCCAGTTGTTTTTCTTGTTTTGTTTTTACAAATATTATTCTAAATGCAATACCGGGTTCATTCCATTCTAATTTAACATCAGGATATTTCTTTAATTCGTCTGAAATCAACCGCAAACCATTTCCCCATTGCTCAATAATTCCAAGTTTTTTAAAAACAGTAGCAAGAACTTTATTCCTTATATCAGATTGTCCCGATTCCATATCATCGAAATCAATACTTGGCATAAGTTTTCCAGGACTTGTAATTTCTATTTTATCATCAAATATTGCAATTTTAATATCCTTACCTCTTAATGAATAATCTCTGTGAATCATCGCATTTCGTATTGCTTCACGAATGGCAATTATGGGATATTCCCACCTGTCTTTCCTATAAACCCCTTCATATGTAGAACCCTGTGAGATATGTCTCAAAACAAATTTATACGCTTCTTCCGCCTGCATGCTTAATGGACTAGCAATGGTTTTTTGATCTATAAAATTACCGGGAACAGTTCCCTTAAATCTGGCGCATTCTATTTTGGCATAAAGAAAAAGTTTATTTTTAATTTCATCATTTGACAGCAACACAAGGGCATTAGTAGGAAATTCTTTATTCTGATTTTTTACTATCAAATTTAGTTTTTTCAGAACTTTGTTTGTAAGTTTTTCACCTGTAATCTCTTCAAATTGTTCTTTAAAAATAGAGATGTCCAACTGATGAAACTCTTTTAAAAATACAGCAATTGAGTCAAAGGAAATATTTTCTTTTTGTCTTTCCAACTCTTCAATGATATCTTTATTTGCCGGACGACTTAAAGACCCAACACGAATATAGGTTCCTGTTGTCTTTCCTTTATTCTTTAAATAATATGGAGGGTTATTTCCCTTATAAATCTCTACTTTAAGTATATGTTTTCCTTTGTAATTTATAAATGAAATCTCAGGTAAAATTAACGGATAACAATTATCGTGAATAATATTACTTACTTTTTCTTCCATTTCAATTAAGTTTTCTTCGGGAATTCCTACAATTTTTCTCGGATTATTTTTAATACCTATAAAAATTTCTCCGGCGGCGTCATTTGCAGAAGCAATAACTGTTTTGCATAGATCAGCTTTTGTTGGTAATTTTTCTTTAAATTCTATTCGCCTCCCTTCAGGTTGATTTATTATATTTTCAATTTTCATAGATTGCTTTTCCCTCTTTTTGACATCGAAACTCCTTTATATTATTTTACAACTTTTATTTCCTTATGTCAAGGGATTTTGGGGAATTACTTGATGGAAGTTTGACTTCCAAAGGATTAATGGGGACGGTGTTCCGGATACTTCGGTTATGGAAAATTTGACCAATATAAATTTAGATTCTTCGGCTAAAGCCTCTGAATGACAATAATAAAAAGACTCTGAATGACACTGGATGCCCGATCAGGTCGAGCATGACAAAGAGGGTAACTTTTATGACGATAATTAGTGCAACAGGCTGTTACCCAATTCCATTTTTAATTTGCGAAGCAAGTTGTTTCGCAATTTGAGAACTGTTTTTTAAATAATCTTTAATCATTTTTCTTCCTTTTTATTATTGTTATTTGTTTCTAATAACTTTTTCCCTTTTTGAGTTAAAATATATTTACCAATTTTAGGAGCACCTTTAAAATCGATTAATTCCAATTTTTTAAGTAAAGAAATATCCCTTTCTGCTGTGGCTTTTGAGATGTTAAAAAATTTTTCTATATCAGGTTTTCGTGTTTTTTCATGGGTTTTTATATATAGTATTTCTTGTAATAATCTCCTTTTTACTACCTCATTTACTACCTCATTTACTCCATCATGATGTAGTATTTTTTCAAATTTTATTAAGTTGATTTCATTATCTTTTTTAATGTTATCTTGGGGGGTAACTTGGGGGGTATTATCTTTTCTAATAGCCATTGGGTGTATTGGCAAAGTTACTAAAAAATAACTTCTCTCTTTATCTGTTTCAAATATGGAGGGTGGAGAACCATTTTTTTTCATTTCTTCCCATATCGTAGGAATACCTGTACATTTTCCCTCAGTAAAAAGGGGGACGGTGTTTTAAATTTGTTAAATTCTTGGATGGTGTAAATAAAAAATTAATAGTAAAATAGTTGCAATAATAAGATAAATTTAATAAATGAGATTTCTACGGAAACTTTGTTTCCTCTGAATGACCGAATACAAATGAAAAATGAAAAGGAAAAGAAAATACTGGATTATCGGGTCAAGTCCGATAATGACGGAAAAGAAATGAGATTCCTACGGAAACTTTGTTTCCTCTGAATGACAGGTAATGGAATTAAGTTTTGAGTTATAAGTTGTGAATATTGAGTTGAAGAAAGCAGTATGATGAGTGAATGGGTATATGAGTATATGAGGGAATAAAGATTTGAAAACTACTGGATTCCTGATCAGGTCACGATTGACAGTTATACAATTAAAGAAAATATAAATTCTTAATGAAAAACCGTTTAGTAGTTAATTTTTTTTCTTTGAGTTTGTTTTCTTATTTTTACTTTCTACTTTCGGTTTAGATGTTTTTTTTACTATCTTCTTTTCCACGGGTTTGGATTTTTTCACTGCCTTTTTTTTGAGAATTTTTTTTGCAGGGATCGTTTTCTTTTCGGATTTAGATACGGTTTTCTTAACAGATTTTGGGATTGCTTTTTTAACAGGCGGATGAGTTGGTTTTTTAATAGATTTAACAACTGTTTTCTTAACAGCCGTTTTTGCCTTCACTATCTTTTTTTCTACAGCTTTCTTTTTGGTCGGTTTTGGTTTTTCTACTATCTTTTTCTTGGGGGCTGGTTTTACAGTTTCTTTCTTTTTAACAGGTTTAGCAGGGATTTTCTTTATGGGAGTTTTTGCCTTCACTATCTTTTTTTCTACAGCTTTCTTTTCAGTTTGTTTTGGTTTTTCTACTATCTTCTTCTTAGGAACTTCTTTTACGGGTGCAGTTTTTTTAACAGGATTAGGTATGTTTTTCTTAATGGGTTTTGCCGGTTCTTTTTTTGCGGGAACAACAGTAGAATGTTGAGATTTAACCACTTTTTCTGTTTTGGGTATGCTTTCCAATGTGGATAATGGCTCACTTTCTTTTTTTATTTTAGGTTTTTTCCTTTTCTTTAATGTTATAGCATCTACCGGACAAACCGAGGGACAGAACCCGCAACCAAAACATTTTTCTTCATCTACTAAAACCTCATCACCTTCTGTATAAATAGCACGATGTCCGCCTTGCTGGCAAGCAATATAGCATATCTTGCATTGGATACACTTATCCTGATCAATATTTGCAACCGGTTCGTCACCTTCTTTATATGGAACATTATCATGCTGAACGATATAAGGTAATGCTTTACCCACAATTCTTGTAATATCTTTAAACTTCTTTCTTTCAATAAAGTTATACATACCTTCCAGCATACCGTCAATGATCCTGAATCCGTAATGCATTGCTTCTGTACCCACTTGCACAACGCTTGCACCCGCCATCATGAGTTCTATGGCATCCTTATGATCTGATACACCGCCAACACCGAAAATAGGGATTTTAACATTTTTAGCAACTTGAACAATATTTTTTAATGTAATGGGCTTTACCGATACACCGGTAATCCCTGCAAATCCGCCATAACCGTTGATAGTAGGCAATGGTCTGCCCTTTTCAATATCAATACCGATAAGACCTAATACCGAATTGGAAACTATTACTGCATCACCACCGCCAGCTTTTACCGCTTTAGCGATCTCTGCAATATCCGTTACCTGAGGAGTGATCTTGATGAGAACAGGAGTGTTTTTTGCAGCACCTTTTA
Organism: bacterium; assembly: GCA_021162505.1. Lineage (GTDB taxonomy): Bacteria > AUK180 > AUK180 > AUK180 > AUK180 > AUK180. The sequence goes on along the minus strand of JAGGYO010000167.1, from coordinate 3,165 downwards.
CCCAACCGGTAGCAATCTCAGTTGCTTTTGCCGATTGTGAAAGCATTCTGCCGGGGTCTTCTCCAATATTTCCCTGGGGACATGAAAAAGAACATTCTATCATATCTGCACCCGCCTTAACGAGTTTTCTTGTAAGTGTTTGCCATTCTTTTTTATCCTTTCCCATTATACTTGCAATAATGACCTTATTGGGAAATTCTTCCTTTAAGACCTTTATCATTGCTTCAACCTTATTGACAGGATTTTCCGAAATAAGATCAACATTCCCTAATGTCATTAGATTAGAGCCCTTGTGTTTAAGACCGTACATCATTGGGTATTTCAGGTCCACTTCGTTCTCTTTAACCGATGTTGTTTTGATGATAGCACCAGCCCAGCCCGCTTTAAGTGCCTCAAAAAGCATTTCTTCATCATCCGTAGATGGAGTAGCAGCTAAAATATACGGATTGTCAAAATGTACACCTAAAAAGTCAAAAGAAAGTTTATCTTTATAGTCTCTCATTTTTTTCTCCTAAAATTCTTCCAAGATGATCTTGACAACTTCTTTAGCCATATTTACCGCTTCTACTACGGTACCTCCGCCATTTGTAATATCTCCGATAAGATATACATTATCAATTGAAGATTGGTAATCTTCCCCGATCTCCGGCAGGACATTCCCCATCTCGATGCCTAAGCGTTTAAAGAATTTTTTATCGGATTCAAGACCAACTGCAAAAACAATGACATCGCACATTACTTTAAAATTAGAATCTTTTATAGGAACAGGTCTTGGACGCCTCCCTTTAACCTCTTCCAATCTATTTTGAACGAATTCAATAAAGAGTTCGCCGGAATTATTTCTCGTGATCCTATTCGGTGAGGAAAGGTAGTTCATACTAACACCCGTATTATCTGCATTTTCTCTTTCTTCCGTAGAAGCAGGCATTTCGCTACGAGACCGTCTATAATATACACTTACCTTATTAGCAGATTTAAATCCTTGAACTGCACAATCCATAGCTACATCGCCTCCACCAATAACAACAATATGATTACCCAACTTTTTAGGGGTTTTCTTTTGCATCATCATAAGGAATTCGTCGGCAAAGAAAACATTCTTATGCCCTATTCCTATCATCTTAATGGGCTTGGAACGCAATCCCGTGGCAATAACGACGGCATCATGGATTTTTAATATTTCTTTCCAATCAGGTTTTTTCGGTAATTCATAATTATATTTAATTTCAATGAACTTATTCTCCAATATCTTAGTAAAATCCCTGTCCTTTGCCCCTTGAGAAAGCCGTTCGAACGGTAATGTTTTATTCAATACACCTCCGGGGATTTTCTCTTTTTCATATATTGTAACCTTAATCCCTTCTCGGGCAAAAAATTCAGCAGCTGCGAGTCCCGCAGGTCCACCACCTATGATCGCAACTTTTTTACCCGTAAAGATAGGACTTTCCGATTTATAGTCAGCATGTGTTGCATATTGCTGTAACAAAGGGATATTAATCGCTTTTCCCATTTTATTCATAGTACAATTTCCCATGCAAAGTTCTTCCACAGGACAAATTTCACTGCATACCGCACCCAAGGGATTTTCTTCATATATTAATCTGGATGCCCGAGATACATTATCTTCCCTGATAGCTTTAATAAATTCAGGAATATTTATATGAGCCGGGCAACCCTTTATACAAGGCGCATCATAGCAATACAAACATCTTTCTGCTTCATTTTTGATGTTGATCTTTTCTTTTTCCGTGTTTCTCATGTCTCACCTCTTGACCTTTTTAAAAAATTAAACTATAATTTAATATAAAAATAAAAAAAAATCAAGTGAAAATAAAATTTTTTTTCACTTTGATGGCTTTTAAAAATAGGAATTGTATGATATTAGTGATTACACATGATGGTTCTGACTTTGATGCCATCGCTTCTTCAATGCTTTTAACTAAGGTTTATACCAATAGTTTCATATTGAAACCTGAAAATATGGAGGAACCTGTTTTAAATTTTTTAAAGGAAACAAACATTGAAATTTCTTTTATCAAAAAACAGGACTTGAAATTAAAGGAGATCGATAAAATTATTTTTTCAGATCGTGATCTAAACAGCAACCTATTAAATGAATTAAAAATAAAGAACATTCCAATAGAGATATTTGATCACCATACTAATAAAGGATTTGGAAGCAATGTTTCTTTGGTTTTAAACTGTTTTAAAAAATATTTGAAGAAGATAACCCCTAATGAAGCATTACTTGCCTTATTGGGTATTTATCAGGATACGGGAAATTTAACATACGGGTCTACTGAAAAGACGGATTTCAGTGCCAGTGCTTATTTTTTACAATTTAAACCCATGATACACCGGATACCCTATTATATTAAACTCTTTGAGATCGACATAAACGGCATTAAAATAATAAAATCAATTATTGATAACAGTGTTACAATTGGTCCAAAGTATTTTAGGATAATGATCTCGCATTATATCAATAAAGAATATTACTTTGGGTATTCTCTTCTAATGAATCACCTGATAAATCTTTTAGATCTGAAGGGGATCTTTGTATTATTCATCTTTAAAAATAAAACCTTTCTCACTGCAAGATCAGCTGCCAAAGATTTAAATGTCAATGATATATTGAACAAATTGCAAAAGGGGAAAGGACATCCCTTTGCCAGCACAAGAGTAATTAGAAGAAATAACCATCATGATGTAAAAAGAGAGTTAAAACATACTGTTACTGAATTTATTTTTAAAAGATCCTTGGGTTCTTATTTAAAATTCGTTGATATAAAACCCTATATTGAAAAAGCAATAAAAGATAAAGTGCTTTCTTCAAAGATCTCGCTCTGGGATTATTATGATAATTATGTAAAAGATCTAAGGCCTCAAATAAAATTTAGGAAATATATTCTTTCATACAGAATATTCAAAGAGATCCTTCCTCGCGTATTTTTCAAACCCGTACTCATTCCCCAAAAAGACAGGAAAAAACATCCAATTCTACTTTCATTCAAAAAATATTTCTCAAAATATTTTTCTGTGAGTATTATAGATCTATTTCAACAAATCAAACAAATAGGAGATAAGGACCATCTGAACATATTTTTAGTAGGTGGAATACCTAGGGATCTATTGATCGCCCATTTGAATTCCAAAAATAAGATC
>JAGGYO010000213.1 GCA_021162505.1 bacterium | reverse complement strand
GTCCTATGGTGCACGGCAATAAGAACAGAGTCACAAATAATCCAATACCGAAGGCACCCTTTGGTGAAGTTATTCCTGATATTATTTTTTTTGCCTTTGGCCTTAGCTTTATAGGCATTTCGGTCATGAATCCCCCCGGCTTATACCAAAAAAAATCTTTTATATTTAATAATCCCAATATAATTGCAAAAACCCCTAAGATTTTATAAAGCATTAATCTTATTGACGTCAGTGCCTGGACTATTTTGAAGAAATTTATTATAACCATTCCATAGAACATGTACATTATGAATACAGAAGTTATAAAGGCACAGCCTGCAAGCAAAACATTTTTTTTGTTCTTTGGATTATATGTTAATATCGCTATTAACATCAAGGTAAGAACAGCAATTGCACATGGGTTTATTGCATCTACAGCAGCAAGCGATATTATTTTTGTTAATGTCAACTCCATCATTTATTCTCACCTCGTTTTTTTATGAAAACAACAATTATTGCACCTATTACTAATAATCCAGTTATAATTCCAATTGAATAATTTATTCCAGAGAATTTTTTGTTTTCGTTTTTACATTCTTCTCCGTATTCCAGTATCCATGGTCCCATTTCTGCTGCTTTTGAAAATTTTATATCTTTCCCTGACAAATGAACTGCCTGCGGTGTTGTTTCGTTTAACTTTTTATCATCCAGGCATTCAAACAACGATTTTTTTACGAAATTCTGCATTTCTAAGTTTGTGTCTGAATCTTTGTATTTTATTAAAACTCTTCCATTAGACCATATTTTCGGATGTCCGGGCAGTATGTTTAAATCCAAATCATTGAAACTGACCGATCCATTCAACAACAAACAATTATTTTCGCTTATTGCATCCAGTTTTTTTCGGATGTTGTCTATTATAGGATTATCGCCAATTAATTTTGTATCATTGTCAATTATAATTAGCGGTATCCCAGTTCCTGTGTTATATTTGTCATTATATTTTAAAATCAACGGAGCATTATCTCTTTGCTGGTATATTTCATATTCTATTATAACCAAATTTTTATATTCTTTTGGAAGCTCTTCCAACACTACTGGATCGGCTTTAGCACAGTGGGGGCATCCTATTCCAGTGAAATATATTAAGCATATTTTTTCATTACTTTGATTTTCATTGGTTTGTGCAAAACCTTGCGGTATGGAGAAGATTATTAAAATAAAGGCTACCAATATTAAAATTTTGTATTTTTTCATGAAATCACAATATCTGGTAGAATGAAACATTATAAATACTTAAGTTTCAATATATGAAACTATGGCAATTATGAAGAGAAAAAATGTTATTTTGGGCATGCTTACAGTTTCCGTGTTTGTGTTAATAGTTTCTATAGTTTCCCTATATGTTCAGATTCAAATTTCTTCTGGAACTGTTTGCGGATGTGCAATACCCATACCGCTTTTCATACCTCTTATAGCATGCATAGGGCTTTTCATAGGTACTCTTTTTTATTATTTGATCTTTCCAAAATTTGATACGCCAAAAATAGATAAAAATGTTTTTCTGCAATTTTTATCTGGAGATGAACGAAAAGTTTTTGAAAAAATATTGGAAAAGAAAACTATATCACAAGCATCTTTGGTCAATGAAACAAATCTTTCAAAAGTAAGGGTTTTTAGAATTTTGGAGCATTTTAAAAGCAAAGGATTAATAATAAAGAGGCCATACGGAAAAACAAATATAATAGAACTTAACGATGAATTAGTTAAACTCATTTAATTCTTTTATTTTTATCGACTTTAAATTTTTTATCTTATATAAATGACTTTCACATTTGCAATCGGAACAACCAAAATTTTTTATTCCCGATCCGATAAGAGAGATTTTTTTGGCAATTTCACATTCTTCTTTTCTTTTTGACTCTTTATAAAAAATTTTTTCTATTTTCATGCTTTTGTCATCTAACAAATAATCTATATGCCAAAACTTTTTTTTCTTTTTTCTCAGGTGCCTACCGACTCTTTTTTCAATGCTGTTCATGGCAGAGCCTATGTAAATATACGTGCCCTTTTCGAAACAAATGTAACCGAGAGAACCAATTTTTTTCTTTATGTTATTATTGATTTTTATGACAAGAATATATGCTCCTTTCATTTTAATCAAATATTACGTGGATTTTTTTTATGCAAGCAAAAATATCCAGGAAAATAAGAATTTTCTTTATAATAACCAAATGGTTTCTTCCCCCAAAATCTTAGACCCACGCTAAACGTCAGATACATATACTTTTCAAAAAGTGGATGATCCGGTATTCTCAATATGCCTTTGCCATCATAGTAACTATACCAAGAGTTATTTTTCCTTCTTTTATTTATTTTCGCGATTTGAATTCCAACTGTCATTTATACACCTTATAATTTATCATATCCACAATAGGGACAAACATGCTCTGAACCATTCCAATTATGATCAAACAACCAATGATGGCATCTCGGACAATATCCGTCCTTTGGTTCAAATACATTGATTCTTCCAAAAACCATGTTTATTATTATTGTTTAAAATTTATATATGTATATTAG
>JAGGYO010000345.1 GCA_021162505.1 bacterium | reverse complement strand
GTTCATATATCCATTTTTTAGAATTTATATTATCACTTTTCAATAATCTTAAAAAACACTTTTTTATATTATCCTTTTTTATCTTCTTTGTAACGCTTTTTTCTCTGTTCACCTCTTCAATTGCATTATTTGACGGCGGAATATTTTCAAGCAAAATATCAAGTGGAATGCAGGCGATCCGCTTTCTCCCGTCCTTCAAGATAAGTTCATTGCCATCAATGATCTTCCCGATAATAGCATATTCAATTTCATTTTTTTCTAATATTGAAAGGAGCTTTTTCAAATTTTTCTTTTCAACAACAGCAAGCATCCGTTCCTGTGTTTCAGAGAGCATCATCTCATAAAAACTGATATCATCTTCTCTTAACGGTATCTTTGAAAGATCCATTTCAAGACCCACATTACCTCTTTGAGCCATTTCAACGGATGAGGATGTTAAACCAGCAGCACCCATATCCTGCATGGAAACTACCAATTTCTTTTCTGCGATCTCCATGATCGCTTCAATGAGCTTTTTCTCCTCAAATGGATTCCCGATTTGAACGGAGGGTCTATCCTGTTTTGATTTTTCACTTAATTCAACTGATGCAAAGGTTGCACCATGTACACCATCTCGACCGGTTTTGGAACCGAAATAAAGTATAATATTTCCCTTGCCGCTGGCAACACCTTTTATCAAATCCTCTTTTTTACCAATGCCGAGAGCAAAGACATTAACAAGGCAATTTACATCATAAGAATCATCAAAAAAAGTTTCACCGCCAAGAATGGGAACCCCGACAGAATTTCCATAGTCACTTATACCCTTTACCACACCCTTTAACAGATGAGCATTTTTTTTCTTTTTCATTGAACCGAAGTATAGAGGATCACCGCTTGCTACGGGTCTTGCACCCATTGTAAAAATATCTCTTAATATTCCACCTATACCTGTTGCGGCACCTTGATAGGGCTCAATGGCGGATGGATGATTGTGTGATTCCATCTTAAAAGCAACGAAATAATTTTTGCCAATATCTAAGACGCCAGCATTTTCACCCTCACCTACCAGTTTTCTTTTTGAAGTGGAATATAATTTTTTCAAATAAGGTTTTGATGTTCTATAACTGCAATGCTCCGACCACATAACATGGAATATACCAAGTTCAAGATCATTTGTCTTTCTTCCCAATCTTTTCTCTATTAATTTAACATCATTTTTATTCAACTCAGCCATTTTATACCCCCATTATGTTCTTTTTAATAGAGTTTAGCATGGGGATTCCGTGGTCACCAAGAAGGTCGTCTGATACCCTTTCAAAATGAGGCATCATACCAAGTATTCGGCCATTTTTGCTTACTATTCCTGCAATATTCTTATAACTACCGTTTGGATTGGATAATTTATTTGCTTTTCCATTTTCATCAGTGTATTGGAAAATCATCTGCTTTTCAATATTTTTTGCATTTATGGGTTGATAATTTCCGGTTGTATGTGCAATGGGTACTTTAATAATGTCGCCCTTTTTATATTCTGATGTAAAGGCGGTATCGTTCCTTATTACTTTCACATTGACCATTTTTGAAATGAAAAGATTACTTGTATTTCTTACGAGGAAACCCGGTAAAAGATGTGCTTCGACTAACATTTGAAAACCATTACATATACCAATTATATACCCTCCATTTTGCAAAAATTTATCTAGTGATCTGAAAACAGATGAGTGAACACAAATTGCACCGGTACGCAAAAAATCTCCGAAACTGAAACCGCCGGGAAGGATCAAGAGCTTGAATTTACTGAGATCGCTTTCATCATACCATAATGTAGTAATATTTTTCATTCCATTATGTTTAAAAGCATAAATAGCGTCCCTATCACAATTGGTACCAGGAAAAACAATAACACCGGCTTCTTTTTTCATATTATTCCCACTCTATTGTAGCAGGCGGCTTATTGGTGATATCGTAAAGCACCCTTGTTATTCCATTTACCTTATTTGTTATCTCAGAGGAGATCTCCCTCAATAGTTCAGGAGGAAAATCGAACCAATTCGCCGTCATACCATCGACAGAATTAACAGCACGGAGTGAGATTACATATTGGGATACTCCAACATCACCTTTGATACCACTTGTTTTTATAGGTACCAAAACACAAAAAGCCTGCCATATTTTATTATATAATTTCCATTTCTTCAATGCTTTAATATAAATATCATCTGCCTCTTTTAATATTTGCAAACGCTCCTCATTGATAATTCCGGGAATTCTCACGGCAAGACCGGGACCGGGAAAGGGATGCTGTAACAATACTTCCCTTGCAATGCCCATATTTTTCCCTATTCGTCTTACATCGTCCTTAAAAAGAAATTTAAAAGGTTCTAATAATTTAAATTCCATATCTTTTGGTAAACCACCCACATTGTGATGAAGTTTAATGGTAGATGATTTTCCAACAACGGTCTTACTCTCTATTACATCTGGATAAAGTGTACCCTGAGCCAGTATTTTAATATTATTATTTTTAAAATATTTCCCCAATATATCAATGAATACTTTCCCGATAATCTTTCGTTTTTTTGAAGGTGCCCTGACATTTGATAAAGCGGTCAAAAATTCTTTTGATGCGTCAATGATCTTAACATTAAGTCCCAGTTCTCTGAACATTTCTTTTCTCATTTGAACTTCATTCTTTCTTAATAATCCATTATCAATGAATACTGGGAAAAGATTCTTCCCCAATGCTTTTTTTAATATGATCCCAAGCACAGTAGAATCCACTCCGCCTGAAATGGCAAGACCCACACATTCTTTTCCAACTTCACTCCTTACTATCCTAATAATATCTTCGATTTCATTTTCGGGTTTCCATTTTTCTTTTATTTTACATATATCAATAAAATTTTTTAAGATCTTTTCACCATACTCCGTATGATATACTTCGGGGTGAAATTGCAAGCCGTATATTTGATTTTTCTGATTTTCTGCAGATACAATGATATTATTTTGCGATATAGCGGTAATAATAAAATCATTAGGGACCTTTTTTACAATGTCACCATGGCTCATCCAGGTATTTATTTTATCTTTCCCAATACCTCGATATATAGGAGTTTTGTTTATGATCTTTATCGTTGTATTTCCATACTCCTTTGTCTTCGCCTTTGAGATCTTCCCTTTCAATTCTTTTATAATGTATTGGAAACCATAGCAGATACCAAGAATGGGAACATCAATTTTATTCAGAGATAGTGGTAAATTTACGACACCTTCATCATATACGGAAGCCGGACCGCCTGAAAGGATTATACCTTTAATATTGGGATCTTTCAGTATAACATTAAGAGGGTTTTGAATTTTAGTGAAGACACCTTTTTGTCTGATCTTTTTTGCAATTATATGGGTATATTGTGACCCAAAATCAATGATAAGAATGTAGTTCTTTACCATTTTTTCTGCTTTTTAACATTTTTGAAAAATAACATCTAAAAACCATAAAATCATACCTCTTTTACTTGAATTATATCACACTTTAATTTTACCATTTTAAAATTTTAAGTCAATAGCAAATTAAAAAAATTTAGGGATACGCCTCAACAAACTTTTATACTTTTTCATCTCTATATGTTTTCAAACATTCGAAATCATTTTTTCGAAATTGTTAAATAGAGCTTTATCCTGAAAGAAATCCTAAAAAAATTAATCCGAAATAATCCCAAATTATATGAATTATTATTATACTCTTTTACCTTTGCATTAATCCTTTGATTTTGTGCTAATTTTTCAAAAGCCACAAAGTCACAACATGGCACCTATCATATTTTTTTAAGAATTATTTGCCATATATCCTTAAGATCAAATTCATTCACCCATTTTTCAATGTATTTTCGATCAATTATTTCATTTGATATTTTTAACATATTAGCTATATCGCGAAGATGCTTTTCCGAACCGCCTTTTTTATAATATATCATTTTCATTATGATCACATCCTCAGGAGAAGCAAAATTAGCCTTGACATTTTCCATTGCTGAAAATCTTCTAATCCTTTTAAATCTGCCATTATTAAAATCAGTTTTTTTACAAACAATTACATCAATCTTTAATCCGCTATATGGATGTATTATAT
>JAGGYO010000087.1 GCA_021162505.1 bacterium | reverse complement strand
TCCGCCGTTATTGACATAATCTTCAAGGTTTTGTTTTAGTTGAAGATTGTTTTCCATACCGGAAAGTGCTCCGGAGGGGATAATCATTAAAGGAAATTTATTAAAATCCTTATCATCTTCATAAGAAAATACAATTGTACCGTCAGGTATGAAATAATTAACTTTATGTTTATACTTTTTAGCAATCAAACCGTTTTCTCCGACTCCTTTTAACATTATTAAAATTTTCGAATCGTTACTTATAAGTTCGTTTTCTGCGCTCACACTCTTTATCATATCACCATTATTATCAATCACACTACTGTCGTCTAAGCCTTCACCCAGCACCGATGTTGTGGTGCTGGTGTTTATCCCGCACTTTGAAAAGGTGCGGGGCATGCCTTCAACCGTATTTGTACTTGCATAAACATCATTCTCATCCGGTTTATCCGGATTCTTTTTTCCATCATAATAATATGCCATTCCAAAGGTTCTTTCATTATTGCACTGATCTTTTACATGACTTTTTAATAATAAGTAAGAATAAGTCTTTTTATCTGAATTATTCGTTACTGTAAAACTGGAATTAAATATTTGTGAGGGAGCAAGTGTAATAAACGCATTCACTCCGCCGCCATACGACCATGAACCCTTTTCTTTTCTTTTTATTGTACCTAAAGTATAATGTTCGCTATCTTTTTCATTATTTGTTAATGAAAAATTTACTTTTTGACTATTTTTTACCTTCTTAACATAAGGACTTATTCCAACAGTATAGTTTGCAAAAACTTCTTCAAACCAAGTTGCTTTTCTTAATAAACACTCATTTTCAATGGATTCATAATAGGTTAAAGTATGTTTTTCATTGCAAGGATCTATTTTTTCTACCGTTTCTTTATCCCTTGGGCAAGAAGCAATCGGAAAACTATACGGATTTAACGGATCCGTTCCTGCTCTTACTTCTCTTCCATCACCATATCCATCACCATCTGTATCAAATTGTAAAGGATTAGTTTTTTCATTATTAATTTCATCGCCATCCATTAAACCGTCATGATCAGTATCCGGATCATTTGGATCCGTGCCATAATACCCCTCAGAACTATTCGATAATCCGTCATTATCATCATCGTTCTCACCTGAACTTTCCGAATTTATATAAATGAGATGATTAATATCCGTTCCCTGAAATTCACTTGTTGCATATGTTCCATCTTCATTTGTTGAAATATTTGCTCTCCCATCTCCATTTTTATCCATTTCCCCTACATATACTTCATTTCCATCATCTTTTTTATATTTCAATTCCGATGAAAAATCCTTATTAAAATTATCCCTTGCTTTTACGAAAATTTGTGCTGATGTTTTTACTTCTTTTTGTATTTTATAATTTGAATCTAATTCTGCTGTTAATACATTATATTTAATATCGTTTTCATCCGTCTTTGTTTCCCATTGAAGATTTGTAAAATAACGCTTTGTATTTTGATCTGTTGAATATTTCATATAAACTTCTGTTCCCGACCATTCCCCGTCTATTAATTTATTAAATCGTATTGTTAGTTGTAAAGAACCGGATTTCGCAGCTTTCCGTTCAATAATATTCTCGTTAATATCATACGGATATTGATCATAAGGATACTTTAATTCTTCTCCTTGTTCATGTCCGTATCGCCAATGATAAATCTCATTGCCGTTTTGCGTGATTTCCATTTCCAATATTTTCGGAGCGGAATAAAAGATTTCATTTTTAGCATTTGAAAAAGTTTTTGATGGCAAATAATGCAAAGTTCCATTAATTGCAATATCATTATTGCTTACTTCATTACATGACCTATTTAATAATTCTATTTTATTTTGAACCTTCCAATTTCCTAACATACGATTTAATAAAGCTTTAAGATTCAATAATGCACTTTTATTATATACAGTACCTTCCGGTCCCCAAAAATTCCATACTTTTCCACCTGAAATAAGATCATCACCTGCATCATAGCCATAACATGTTTTCATGAAAAATAAAGATTTCTCGGAAAGTAATTTTGATAATTCAGATAAAAACCATTCACTTACAGCCAGATAAGAATAGTAAATTCCAGAATCTTTGATTATTTCACCTTGAGTACCAATTATATCATTTTTTCCAATATTTAATCCTTTTTCATCTGAAAAATAATTATAGTAATTAGATGCTCTTTGTCGTGCTATTTGTAATCCATTAATATTATAAGGAAATGCTTCAATGATAAAATACTTTTCATCATAATCGGAAGTTTCCAAGCCATGTGAACTAAAAATTATTACACCTGATTTCTTACCGCCTGTAATTTCTTCAAAAAATTGTTTAAACATTTCCGGTGAGTTCGTGCCAGTTTTTTTTGGATCTATTTTATTTTCTTTATAATTCCATTTATAATTATGTTTATCATGAAAAATTTTATAAAGTTGATTATGTTCTATATCACTCCATTTTTCTTCACCATAGGTTTCTGTATCAAATTGAAATGCAAAGGGAGCATATATGTATACTTTCCTATCAATAGGTTTCTGATATGTTGTGCTAAATACAATACTATAAATAACAAAAAATAAGATAATACATAAAACAACTTTTTTCATCTCTTTTTCCTCTTATATGTATCTAACAAGGTGTCCATGCAATCCCCATAACCACTATAATATTTCCTTATTTTTTTAATTTTTTCTTCCCTTGTTAAGGAATCATCTTCAAGGATTTTTTTTATCTTTTCTACAAAGAATTTTCCGGAATTTCCAATTTCACCGCCGCCATCACATTTGAAAATATAATCCCCATTTTCTAATGTTTTACATAATCCAATATAACTTTCTCTTAATTCTTCTTCAGGCGTTTTAGAATTTTTCATTGCTTCTTTAAGTAACTTTTCTCTTCGTTTTTTTTCTTTTTTAGTGAGGGGTGGCAAAAGGGTTCCACCTCCTTTCCGTCCGCTATAATATTTTATTGATACCCCGTAGCCAGGACCTTTAACCCTAATTTTATATTCCTTTACAAATTTTCTTTGTTGTTCTTTTTTTAATAGATTTAATAATTTCTCATAGGCTTTCTTATCGTTATGATTAATATATTCCCATGCTAAATCGAGACATACGGCTCCAAAATAAAATTCACGAACTTCGTCAAAACCATGTTTTTTTATTTCAGTCAGATCTAATACAACTTTATTTTTATGAGGGGAAATCAACACTATTTTTTTATTGTTCATTGACTGAATATTATAACCTTTATATTTTTTTATGGCTTCAATAAAT
>JAGGYO010000197.1 GCA_021162505.1 bacterium | reverse complement strand
ATGGCTTTTAATGCATAGGTAGTGGGGAATATATAACTGAATATTATTAACCATTTGGGTAATATTTCATATGGGAAGTAAACTCCCGAAAATAGAACATTAGCTTGATTTATCAAAAATGATAAGGGATTGCCCTTTTTTGTAATTATTATTATTCCTGCGGAAAATATACCGAATGACAGGAATACGAAAAATGTTAAGATCAAAAATATAAAAGAAATATAGGACTTTGCCCAGTATATCTTTAAATTAAAAAATAACACCGCGAATAGTATGGTGAGAAAAATTCTTAATATTTCATACAGCATATTAAAACTGAGAGAACCCAAAAGGAATTCCACTGAACTAAGATCTCCGGTGGTCAGAAATTCAAAGGTCCCTTTCATTTGTTCGGATCTAATACTTGAAACAATGGAATTTAGTCCTGTTGCAACAGCTGTTGAAAAAGCAATCCCGATAATGACAAAAGCAAAATAACTGTCCGTATATTTTGCAATGCTTCCTTTTACCGAAATGACTTGTGATAAGAAATAAAAAATAAAGAGAGTAAAGAAAATGGATATAAACGAAAAAAGCATTGAGACAGGGTAAGAAACAAAGTTCTTCCAATCTCTTTTCATGAATATAGCGATCTTATTCCATCTTATTTTCATCACCGAAGATCCTCCCTAAAATAGACTCTATCACAATATCCTTTAAACCTTTTTTTATATGGTAACCTTCCTTTTTAATGGTACTCTTTGATAAGTTTTCCCTGTGGTCTTCATAAATAAAATTAATTGTTCTATCACTATGGTATTCATTTATTTCTTTTAGCAATGTACCTTTTCTAAATATGATCACCTTTTCAATAAAATTCTCTATCTCTTCAATATGATGAGAGGTTATGAGAAGATGTTTGTTCTCCCCAAGTACCCATTCCTTTAAAAATATTAACAGTTCCTGTCTTGATCCATAATCGATATTTGAAAATGGCTCGTCCAATAGCAGGACAGAGGGGTTTTTCAGAAAAGCTCTTGCTATTTGCGCTTTTGCCTTCATTCCCGATGAGAGTATTCTAAAAGGTTTATTCCTGTAACTATAGAGATCTAATTGCTTCAATAATGAATCTATTTCCCTATTTATCACACTATTCCTAAAAATACCCATAAAAAATTGAAGATTTTCATATAATGTCAATCTGAAGTAGAAACTCCTCTCCTCGCCGTTCAAAAAAGCTATATTATTTTTAAAAAATTCAGGATCTTTGTCAATATCCTTTTTGTCATAAAATATTTTACCCGTATCCTTTAAGATCAATGTGGTTAGTATCTTTAAAAATGTTGTCTTACCTGCACCGTTTTCGCCAACCAGAGCACAGATCTTATTTTGCGGAATGGTAAAGTTTATATGCTTCAAAGCAGGAACTATTTCACTTTTTCGTATATTCAATCCTTCAAAAAGCTTTATGATCTTATAATCTTTAGAAATGTTTTCAACTTTTATCATGCTTTTATAAACCCTATTATGGTCGGTATAATGAAGATTATATTGGGGAGATTAGCAGCAAAAAAGGGAGCTATTTTTCCCTTATCTCCTAGGTCAAAACCAATGATCATAAATATATAATATACAAAGATCAAAGAGATGGCGACCAAAATACCAAGTGCTTTTGAACCAACCTTCAATCTTAGTGAAACGAAAAGAGAAATACCCAAAAGTGCGAGAACGGAAAGAGCAAGGGAAAATCGTTTATTGTACTCTACTAAATAGCGTGTTTTTTCCTTTTCATTGGTAATGGTTTTTAAATGAGTTGACAGCTCTTTTAAATTTTGACTCCGAATACCATATGAATTAAGTGACGACTGTGCCATTTTTTCAGATAGATCAATATTTATTGTAAATTTTTTAAATAAACCATTAATAAGAATATCGTCTTTTTGTAATTTTGAAAAGCTTCCATTTTCTATAATGAATTGGTAGAGGAATTTTTCCGGTGCTTTAAAAAAATGACCTGTTTTAGCAAAAATATATAAAATTCCGTCATCCTCTTTCATCTGTATATTGATATCATTGAGCTTATTTTCTT
Organism: bacterium; assembly: GCA_021162505.1. GTDB lineage: Bacteria > AUK180 > AUK180 > AUK180 > AUK180 > AUK180. The sequence continues at coordinate 1,888 of JAGGYO010000197.1, read as the reverse complement.
TTTTATCATATTCTCTGGTATACACCGTTAATTTATTGTTTATCTCATTGAATTTTTTTTCATTTATTATGACCTGCACCTTTTGAGTAAAGGCATTGAACAATGTTTTGACATACATTTTATTGGATTTAGGAATAATAAACCCATTGAAATAGAAAAGGAATAGTATTAAAAAAGCGGAAATGATGAGATAGGATCTTATTATATGCTTCTTTTCTATTCCCGAAGTGTACATTGCAATGATTTCCTTATTTTCTGATAACCTTCCAATACTCATAATAACACCAAGGATAAAAGCCATTGGTATTGCAATTGCCAATAATGCAGGTAAAAGATAAATTAAGAGCATTATTATTATCCCGGGATTTATGCCTTTGTTAATAATAAGTTCAAGAAGTTCGCGTAATTTGGAAACAATGAGGAGCGTTGAAAATAATGCTATCCCGAAAAGGAATGTCTTCATATTTTCTTTGAGAAGGTATTTTTCAATTATATTCAAGGATTTACTCCATTGAAAATATTAGGATCAAACCCGAAATATCTATTTAAACAATACATCATCATTCCTATTTATCATTGTTTATTATAAGTTATTTATGATTTTATTCCAAATTTCCTGTCATCCGGAAATATCTCACCGCAGAGACGCCTGTCTGCGTGCGGACACGCACAGGCAGGCAAAGATCGCAGAGAAATATAGAAAAAGAAATGGAATTACCACGGAGCACACAGAGCATAAGCAGGTTAAAGAGAAAGAATAAAACATTTATTTCCGTCATTATCGGACTTGACCCGATAATCCAGTATTTGAAATCTCTTTAATTTTTCATTCTTCGTTCTTCATTATTCCTTTGTATTCCGTCATTCAGAGCAATCTCATTTAATTCACGTCATTATCGTGCTTGACACGATAATCCAGTATTTTCTTTTACTATTCATTTTTCACTTTTCATTCTTCACTTATACTCTGTCATTCCGTGCTTGACCCGAGAATCCAGTATTTAAATAAATTATATTTTTTTCTTTTTTAAACTCAGTATCCTCTGTGCCTCTGTGGTTATTCCATTTTCTTTAATACTTATCCGGAAAAAAGATCTGATATTTTTCTTTTATATCATCTCTGTTCCAATCAATTTTTTCAGGTGATGTTTGAACTGCACCGCTAAGCGTATGATGACATGCGCAATCAGTAGCAGGATCCAACTTTTCTATCATATATTCAAGTATCTTTTTGGCATTTTTTATATTGTGTCGCATATTGCCAAGTACCATTTCAACAGATACCTCTTCACCCTCTTTCCAAACATCATAATCCGTGGATAAAGCGATGGTAACATAGCACATTTCTGCTTCCCTTGCAAGTTTTGCCTCCGGAATTGCAGTCATACCAATAATATCTACATCCCAACTTCTGTAAATTCTTGATTCCGCTTTTGTAGAAAATTGAGGTCCGTCGATACAAATATATGTTCCCTTCTTATGATTTGAAATATCCAGAGATTCACATGCTTCACTTGCCAATGCTCTCATTTTAGAACAAAATGGCTCTGCAAAGGGAATATGAACAACAATACCGCTCCCGAACATAGTGTTTATTCTATTTTTTGTTCTATCAAATATTTGATCGGGAATGACAACATCCCTTGGTTTTATTTCTTCTTTCATAGAACCAACAGCAGAAACGGATATTAACTTTCTAACGCCAATGGACTTCAATGCCCATATATTTGCTCTAACATTTATTTCACTTGGTAATATTATATGACCTTCACCGTGTCTCGGTAAAAATGCAATTGTTTTGCCGTTCATATCGCCAATTACAATGGGTGCAGATGGTTTACCAAAAGGTGTATCAATGGTGATCTTCTCTACATTCTCAAGACCTTGT
>JAGGYO010000287.1 GCA_021162505.1 bacterium | reverse complement strand
GTATAATTCAATTGTCGTTGACAAAAAAAGTATTTTTTATTATAATGAAGTAAGAGGTTTGGATGAAAAAATATATACTTCTTTCATTAGTTCTCATTTTATTTTTTTTCAGTATTCAAATATTTGCTGATAATACGGGCATTATTAAGGGAAGGATTGTTGATGAGGATACCCAAAAACCGCTTGTAAATGCTAAAATTATTATAGTGGAATTGGGCATGGTAACGAAGTCACAAGAAGATGGGTCATTTATATTAAATTGTATTCCTCTTAGAGTTTATTCAGTAGAAATAAGTTATGTTGGATACCACGACCATTTACAAACTGGCATTGCTGTTGGAAGGAACTCTGCCTATCAATTAGGAACGATTAAAATGAAGAAAAGGACTGATACGGGAGTAATACCTTGTGTTTTTGCGAAAAAGAAACTGATCAAAAGGGTGGTTGGTATTATTAAAGCAGAAATAAGTGATAGCGAAATTAAAGACGGGCCGCTTTTGATCAATAGAATAGCTACAACTGTTCCAGGTGTTCAAAGAATAAATAAAAATACGGGAATTATTAAAGGGAAAGTTGTTGATAAAAATACCGGAAAACCGCTTATCAATGCAAGGGTTGTTGTGGTTGAATTGGCATTGGTTGCACAAACAGATGAAAATGGTGATTTCGTTTTTTCCGGTATTCCCGTGAATGTTTATTCAGTAGAAATATTTTATGTTAGCCATCAAACTTATTTGCAACCAGGTATTATCGTTGACCGGAACTCAACCTATCAAATGGGAACAATTAAAATGAAGAAAAAGTGTGGCCCATTTCCAGTAGGTTTGGTTGTACATGTAAACAAGAAACTGATTAAAAGAGAAGTGGGGTGTAGTGAAACGGTATTAACAGAAGACGAGATCAAAGATGCTCCCGGTTTCTAATTAATTTTTTAATGATTCAAACTTTTCTCTCCTTTTCAATTTCATATTGTAACAATAATTCCAGATAAAAACTTGACAAATTTCGAAAAAGTGCTACAATATTGTAAGATGATGATTTTTTATGAGGGAGCACCCAATAACTTAATCAAATAGAATAGGGAGGAATGTATGAGAAAGAGTCTGTTTCTAACTGTCTTTATATTATTATTAGCAGTCATTACATTTGCAGGGGAAATAGAAAGTAATTTACAAATTACTCTGAACAATATATCAAGTGATCAGTACATTGATGTGGTCGTTTATATGAAGACCCAGGTTGATGCAAGAAGTATTTCAGAGAATCTGTCACGGGCTGGTGCAAGCCGAGGAGAGATACATAAAAGCGTTGTAGATACATTACGAAATACTGCCTTGAATTCCCAAGGTGCTTTACTTCAATACCTTAATAATGAAAATATTAACAATAATGTTTATAAATATACAAAATTTTGGATCTTTAACGGAATAACGCTTACTGCAAAGAAAAATGTTATATTGCAGCTTGCAAAAAGAGATGATATCGGATTGATCCGCTCTCCGCTCTTTTTCTATATTCCGCAAGATGAATTTTCAAATCAGCCCAGAACAAAAGGAGAAGTAAAGTATTTCGGGGTAAACCAGATAAACGCCGAAAAATTATGGGAATTAGATATTGATGGTACAGGCATTGTCGTTGCTAATATTGATACGGGTGTAAATTATAATCACAAGGATCTTAAAGATAAATGGCTCGGTAATTCCAAACCGCATTCTCAATGCTGGTTCGATCCCTGGGACGGGGGTGATATCCCTGTTGACGGGGGTACAAATTCATGGCAACATGGTTCGCATACTATGGGAACAATAGTTGGTGAGGATGTATCCGGAGGTGTTAAATACGGTGTTGCTCCCGGAGCAAAATGGGTTGCCGGAAGAATGTTCAATTATGATGGCAGCGCTTCTGAAGCAAATACGGTAAAATGTTTTCAATGGTTAGCAGATCCTGACGGAAATTCTTCAACCGTAGATGATGTTCCGAATGTTTGCAATAACTCATGGGGTGCAACGACTTCTACAGGTCAAGGCGTGTGTAATAGTGGATATTATTCATATATGGACAATGTTGAAGCAGCAGGCTGTGTCCTGTTCTTTTCCGCAGGAAATTCAGGACCAGGATCAAAGACCATTGGCTCTCCCGCAAGTCGGATTACCAATTCTATAAATGCTTTTGCAGTTGGCGCGACAGATTCATCAAGAAATATTGCTAATTTTTCCTCAAGAGGTCCCTCAACATGTGGAAGCGGTACTACCATAAAACCGGAGGTTTCAGCACCGGGTGTTCAGATATGGTCGGTTGACGGGTCAACGAATTCCGGGTATAAATATGGTGATGGAACATCAATGGCATGTCCGCATGTTACAGGTGCAGGAGCACTATTGAAACAAGCAAAACCAAGTGCCTCCGTTACAGAAATAAAGAATGCTCTTTATAATACCTCTACATACGGATATGATCAAAGAGAAGAGGATAATAATTACGGTAGAGGTATCATTGATGTTTATGCAGCATACCAATTATTGGGCGGAAGTGCTACTCCGGATATTGCATATAATTCTAAATATATTGATGACGCGTCAGGTGATAATGATCACTATGCCGACCCCGGAGAGCAGGCTTATCTGCGTTTAACTTTAAAAAATTCCGGTGGAAAAGCAACGGGAATTTCAGCTACCCTTTCAACATCGGACCCATATATTACAATAAATGACAGCTCTGCAAGCTTTTCCGATATTGACCATAATTCAACGGGAACATGTAATTCACCATACTATTCGATTAGTGTTAATGGTGGTTGTCCTGCCGGTCATATAGTTAATTTTACACTGAATGTTTCCGGTGACGGGAGCTATTCAAAAAATGTAAATTTTCAATTGATCGTAGGAACACCTTCCACAAATACATTTACAAGCTCTGATATCCCGAAATCAATTCCGGATAACAGTACGACCGGTGTAAATAGCACATTGGATCTTTCAAATGTAGGTACTATTTCAGAGGTGAATGTCTATATTGATATTACACATACCTATGTCGGGGATCTCATTGTTAAGGTAATTTCGCCAACCGGAACAGAAGTAACATTACATAATAGGGGAGGCGGTTCAACAGATAATATCCAAACATGGTATGATACCAATACAGCAGAATCAGGTCCCGGAAAATTAAGCGACTTGATCGGTGAAAACGGTTCGGGTACATGGAAGGTTTTTGTATCTGACAGTGCTTCTCAGGATACAGGTCAATTAAATACCTGGAAACTTGAGATCACAAGCTACGGACAGCCCTCTGATACCACAGCCCCGGCTGCAATTTCAAATTTAAATGCAGTTACCGGTACAGCTATTGGTTCTGTTAATTTAACATGGACCTCACCGGGAGATGATGGTGCAGCTGGTCAAGCGGCAAAATACACTATTAAATACAATACTGTAAATATTACTACTCTAAATTGGAGCAGTTCGCCGGAATTTTCAAACAATATGATACCAAAGACGGCGGGTGCATCGGAATCCATCACTATAATCGGTCTGACCGGTGGGCAAAACTATTATTTTGCCGTAAAAACACAGGATGAGGTTCCGAATACTTCAAATTTATCAAATATACCGTCTGCTATTGCAAAGGCAGCGGCAGAAACATTATTGGTAGATGACGACAATGGTGCGACATTAGAAAATTACTATGACATAGATCTTTCTACTAACGGGTATCCGCATGATTTATGGAATGTCAAATCAAGCGGTAGTCCCGATGCAGATAAATTAAAACAATATAAAACGGTAATTTGGTTCACCGGCGCGGATTATCAAACCACACTTACGAGCACTGATGAAACGAATTTAAAGGCATATCTTAATAATGGTGGTCATCTTTTCTTTATCAGTGAAGATTATTTTTATGATCTGACGGGTGGCACAAGCGGTAATATTACACAAGATTTTGCAAAAAATTATTTAAAAGTAGACAGTGTTACCAATGATATCGGTGATACTTATGAAACCACTGCAAGCGGTGTTTCCGGTGATCCCATATCCAACGGTTTGAACCTAACGCTTTCGAGTACCTCCCCAATTACCAACTATGCCGACTCCATTACAACCTCTTCCGGAAATGTTATTTTTAATAATAGTAAACCTCAACCCTGTGGATTAAGATATGATAATGGAAATTATCGAGTGGTCTTTTTAGCGATCCCATATGTTAATATTTCAGCGAATCGGGCTTATTTAATGGGTCAGGTCATGAGCTGGTTAAATAATGGTGGAGGAGCAAGTGATACAACTGCTCCTGCCGATATCAATAATTTAAGTGCAAGTGCCGGAACTCAAAGCGGGGTAATAAATCTTTCTTGGACTTCTCCGGGGGATGATGGTAATACTGGAACAGCAGATTCTTATGAAATAAAATATAATACGGTAAACATCACAACCTCAAATTGGGCAAGTTCAACTGCAATTTCCAATCCTCCGTCACCTAAAAGTGCGGGTGGTTCAGAAAGTATTTCATTAAGCGGTTTTACAGCAGGAACAAAATATTATTTTGCTATTAAAACAAAGGATGAGGTCCCGAATATCTCCGGCTTATCCAATATTCAATCTGCTACGGCACCCGGAACAACAAATGAGTTAAATTATACAAGTGCCGATACTCCGAAAAATATTCCCGATAATAATACGACCGGTATTCAAACTACCATTCATATTAGTGAAAATTATACTATTACATCTGTAAAGGTTTATGTAGATATAAAACATACATATGACGGCGATCTTTTAGTTAAATTAACTTCGCCTTCCGGTAAATCTATTACATTACACAGTCGGAACGGTGGATCAACAGATAATATTTTAGGATGGTATCCCGATGATATTTCTGTTTCGGGTCCCGGCTCATTAGCGGATCTTGTGGGAACTGCATCGCAAGGTGACTGGATTCTGCATCTTGATGATAATTATGCTCAGGATACGGGAAGAATTGATTCATGGAAATTGAAAATCGAATATTCAGGCGGTGGCGTCAGTGATGAAGTACCACCTGCAAAGATCAATGATCTTTCTGTTACAAAACTTTCTTCGGATTCTGTTAAATTGCTATGGACATCACCCGGTGATGACGGAAGTAGCGGGACAGCAGCAAACTATACGGTAAAATACAGTAATTCATCCATATACGGAACAAATTGGACAAGTTCAAGTAATGTTACCGGCGAACCCACCCCGGCTACTGCGGGTACTTCTCAGGAAATGACCATAAACGGTCTTATATCTGGAAATACATATTATTTTGCTATTCGATCAGAAGATGAGGTTCCAAATCTTTCGGATGTTTCAAATAATGCGATAATTTATTTAGGTGAACCTCCTTCAAATCCTACAAACATCCTCTTGGTGGATGATGACAATGGTGCAACAGTAGAAACCTACTATAAGAGTGCATTGGATTCAAGCGGTTATGTTTATGATAATTGGGTGGTTTCGTCTCAGGGTTCACCGAGCAGTTCGACCCTTGAGAATTACAAAGTAGTGGTCTGGTTCACCGGAGAAGATTATCAGACTACATTAACATCCACAGACGAGACCAACTTAAAAGCATATTTGAATAATGGAGGACATCTGTTTTTATGTTCTCAGGACTATTTATATCAATTAACAGGCGGAACGAATGGTGCGGTGACAAATGATTTTGTCAATAATTATTTAAAGGTATCGACTGTTAAAAATGATGTTTCCTATAAAGATAAAGAATATGGCCTTTCGAATGATCCAATATCAGATAGTGTAGTTGTTGCTATTAATGCCAGTAGTCCCGTAACAAATTATACGGATTCCTTGACTTTGAGTGCGGGAACAGACGTTTTTGCAGTTACAAGTGACGGTGGTTCTACATGGGAAGCATCAGGGGTATATTTCAGTAATGCAACATATAAGGTTATATTTTTGGCATATCCCTTTGAGAATATTATAGATGAAGGGGATACACCTGAAACCAAACACGGATTGATGGACAGGATCGTTCAATGGCTGGGAGCAGGCCCAGCATCACCTACTAATTTGATGGTAGTTGATCCCAATGATAATGGATTGTTGAATGTATCGTGGAATACGGTAAGTGATCCCAATATTTTAGGATATAAGGTTTATTATGAACCCATTGACGGCTCTACAACATATTCATTTAATTCAATAAAAACAAAGTCGTCTTCCAATTTTACAAAAAGAAGATCTGAAAATATTTTAAAGATCAATACGCTAAATAAGATCACTGCAAAGTCACCCTCGCATTATAGAATATACTCGTCTTCCGATGGGAATTTCTATGATCAGCTTCCGGAATCCCCGGTTGATGTTGGCTCCAATTCTCAGATACAATTAAGAAATCTTATAAATGGACAAAAATACAAGGTATGGGTCAAATCCTATGGCAGCGGAAATGACGGCGGAAATTCATCTGAAAAAGATGGAGTTCCCACAGTAGGAAAAAACCATTTTGATTTTACATGTGCCATAGACGATAGCCAGGCAATTGGCGGTGTCGTGAACGGACAATTGGATCCCGGTGAGCAAAATGTTAAGATCAACATTGCTTTGATCAACCTTGGCACGGAAGCGGCAAACAATGTTACAGCTCAATTACAAAAATTTTATTCATCAGATACATATTTTTCCGTTATAAGTAATAGCACCACCTTTAATGATATTTCCTCTAATGGCGGTACGGCATTATCACAAACGGCATTTACAGTGAGCGTTTCGCCGGATTGTCCCATCGGACATATCACATCATTCCAAATGAATTCTCAAGCTTCCAATGATTTTTCCACAAAATTCTATTTTGATACCTTTATAGGTCAACCACAGGTTCTTTTGGTGAGGGATGATGATTGGGATTATCTTGTTTCAGATGAGACAAAGGTTGAAAATGCTTTAAAAGATGCGGGAATAACCTATGCAAAATGGGATTCCTTGCTCTATGGAAGTCCGACTTTTACAGCAGGGGATCTTTCTAATATGAATTTAGCACCGTATGAGGCGATTGTTTGGTTCACGGGAATGAGCTATGACGGAACATTGACACCTTATGATGAAGAGAATTTGAAAAATTATTTAAACGGGGGCGGTAATTTATTATTATCCAGTCAGGATTATCTATGGGATAGAGGTCAAAGTTCTGCTTTTGCCAGTAATTATTTGCATGTTTCCGGATATTATGAAGATGAAGGAAGTAATCAACAGACCGGTGTCTGGGATGACCCCATAACAGATGGTGTTGTAGTGGATCTATCATATCCATATACGGATTATTCTGACGGGTTGGTCCCATTAAGCGATTCACAAGGTATCTTTACCAATAATAACGGTCATTTCGGCGGTATCAGATATCCAAAGGACGGCGAACATTCCGATTATAGGGTTATATTCCTGGGATTCCCATTTGAGGCCATAGTTGATAATCCGAGCTATATAGGGTGCACAAAAGAAGAGCTCATGCAGAGGATGACCCGCTGGCTAACGGGCTTTGATTATGATGATACCATTGGGAACAGTGGAGATATGGTTCTTTTCCCGGAATGGTCCAATGATGGTCAGAATATAGCATATATTTACAGGTATAATAATGGGATCAGTCATATTCGTGTTTCAAGCAGAGTCATTGGGAATTCTGTGCCCATAACCATAGAGGTTTCCAATGATCTTGATAATGTTTCTCATGTTTCTCAATTATCATGGACCTATGATGATCAATATATACTATTTTCCAAAAAGACCGTAGACAATCACTTGAGAATATATAAAATAAAAGCAGACGGAAGTGAAGCGGGTAGTTCAGTTGTTTACCAGCCGGTGAACGCTGCGGTTCTCGGCTCCTACCTTGATCCGGATTATTCTGACGGTGCCTTCCAAGGTGACGGTAAATCACGAATTGTTTGTTCTGCCGGTGGAGATATTTGGACTTATGAACCTGATAATCACAGTGATCCAAATTCAAATATGCTGCGGATCACGGCTCTTTCGGATCCCAATACGACCTATGCAGTGATTGATAAATTATATGAACCCAAATGGTCGGAAGATGGAAATATGATCACCTTGGTTCTGAGGTGGGCGGACAATTCTTCTTACCCAGGTGACGGTGATATCTATGTTGTAAATAATGTTCAAAATATCATCAATAAGAGCAGACAAGCAATAAACTCTTGGTCTGACGGAGATCTCTATGTTGTTTCTGAATCCACGGCACCCGAATGGTCGCCGAGTTTCTCAATGGACAATAATATGGTCTCATATGCTGTTGATTATAATAATACCTTTAATAATGTGAGTTTCTGGAGTAATCCCGATACTGTTTTCTCAAATTGTGATTTTGATGCTCATAAGAAGAATTCTCTGGGTAGTGGTTCAGCATCTTTAATTGAAGCGAGAAGCTTTAACGAAGGTCTCATAAAATGGGCACCTGCGGGCGGTGATATTTTTACCTATATTACAAGAACCACGGATGGAGCTTATCATTTATCAACATTCAATGATTCATCTATCGGAGGATTTACTCAAAAGAAATTTAAATCCACAGAACCGATCTATACATTAAATGATAATTCAGGTACGTTTATTAAGATCCCTACGGATCTCTTCTCTCAATATTCAGGCGATCTTAAGATTACCGTACCAAGCTATATTCCACAGGCGAATGATAGTATTTTACCAATAGGGGAATTTAGAAATTTTTCCATTAATGGTACATTGCCTAATATTGGCGAAAAAGATATAAATATTACTATACCCTTTATCCGTGCAGAAGTACGAAATATTAAAAATCTAAAGGGATTATCGCTTTATTATAGAAATAAAGAATTGCAGGTCTGGGAAAAAGTTGAATCAATGTTAACAACCCATAATAATAGAAATGGTTTTATCTCTGCAAATGTTGACAAATTCGGAACTTATGGAATATTTAACGATGGCAAATGGGTTCCGACATCATTTACCGGATTAGAAAGAACGAGATGTTTACCAAATCCGTTCATTCCAAATGACGACAAAGATAATACCGGTAATTTAGCCGGAGGAATTGTTTTTGATCAATTACCCGATGATCTGACAAATGTTGATATTTACAGTATTTCCGGAGAGAAAGTGGCACATTGGAGTCAAACGGATGAAGGGAAAGTTATTGTATACAAGGATAGTTTAGAGGGCTACGGGTATATTTCCGTTTATTATCCTTCTATTAATAGTAGCGGCGGTGTTGTCCGCTGGATCGTTAAAAATGATCAATACAAAAATATTGCAAGCGGTATCTATATTGCAGTATTTAAAGACGGTAGTGGAAATACAAAAATAAAAAAGGTAGCGGTAATAAGATAGTTGCGAGTTGAAAAATAGTATGCAGTACTAAGTCCTAAGTATTTAGTAAAAGAGTGAAGAGAAATGGATCCTGAATCAAGTTCAGGATGACTTTGTCACTTTTGAACTTTGAACCTTGAACCTTTGAACCAAGAATTTATTAACCACAGAGCAGACCTGTCTGCGTGCGGACACGCACAGGCAGACAGAGCACACCAAGACCTTTCTTTCTTGTCATTGCGAGACTTCAATTTTATTGAAGTTGTGGCAATCTCATTCCTCCTTCTCGTCATTCCTGACCTGATCAGGAATCCAGTGTTGTTTTTTAATCTCAGTTTTCTCTATCAAAGAGGGACGGTGGTAGAAAAAGTAGAATTTTCAGATCTCTATGCGAATATAACAAAAATTGTACGAGTTCTTGAAAGAATTAGAATATTTTAACTAAAAATCCATAACATATTTATTATTGGAGATATTTTACACTTTGTCCCCTTTGTCAACCACCGTCCCCATTTTTCTTCTCGTCATTCCTGACCTGATTAGGAATCCAGTATTTAAATAATAATTTTAAATACAGATTAGATCCCGAGACAAGTTCGGGGTAAACTTCAAAGAAATGAGATTCCTACACAATATTCGGAGCCAGGAAATATCGGAGCCAGGCACACAATTACAAGCGAGCCAGGAACCTTAAAAGTTCATTATGACGGAAGCTAAATTGAAAGTTAAATAATGAAATTTTATTTCATAACTGAAAATATAAGTGAATTTATTCTGTTTTTGCTCTTTTTTATTTTTCTTCTCTATCCTCCAACCTCTAACCTCTTCTTTATTCTTCATTTTTCTTTATTCTCAGTGTGCTCCGTGTTAATTATATTGTCTTTGTTTTTTATCTTTCCCAAACCTTCCAACTTTTTAACCTTTCAACTCTTTTTCTCTGTGTTTATTATATTCTCATTTTCAACTTTGCGCCAAATATAATTTATAATAAATTCCTTTTTGTTTAACTAATTGCGAATGGGAACCTGTTTCGGCGATCTTGCCATGGTCAATGACCACGATCCGTTCCGCATTTTTAATGGTTGATAATCGGTGAGCGATCATTATTGCCGTTCTGCCTACAAGGACTTTATTTAATGCTTTTTGGATCAATTGTTCTGTTTGGGTATCAATATTTGAAGTAGGTTCATCAAGGATTAAAATATCGGGATTGTATATTAGAACGCGGGTAAAAGAGATCAATTGCCTTTCACCCAATGACATATTTGTTCCGCTTCCCGTGATCTCATGATCAAGACCTTTATCAAATTTTTCCAGAACTGCGGATAATCCTACCTCATCACATGCTTTTATTACTTTTTCTCTTGGAATCTTTTTATTTCCCAGTACAATATTATCATAAATCGTTCCTTCAAAAAGATAAATATCCTGTGGAACCAAACCGAATTTTGTTCTTAAGGCATTTATTTTATATTCTTTAATGGAATTATTATCAATCAATATCTTGCCTTTGTCAATGTCCCAAAATCTTAATAAGAGATTGATTATAGTCGTTTTTCCCGACCCCGTATAGCCGACAATAGCAACTTTTTCACCCTTTTCGATCTTCAATGAGAAATTCTTAATGACCTCTTCTTTACCATAAGAAAAGGAAACATTTTGAAAGTCAATAGTATCCCCGCTAATATTCTCTTTTTCCCCGCTATCACCAATGGTATCACTGGAATCTAAAAGCTTAAAAATACGAGCGGATGAACTAATAGCGTTTTGCAATAAATTGAATTTTTGTGCAAGATCATTTATTGGTCTATAAATTCTTTGTATATACATTAAAAAAGCGATCAATATTCCCGGACTCAAGGAAAGGTGAAGTATCCTATAACCGCCATACCAAATAATGAATGCCTGAGCAATTGCCTGAATAATAGATACGGTGGGGTGAAAGATAGCATAAATAAAAACAGATTTTTTATTATATTCCCGATATTCACGATTTTTACTTTGTAATTTTTTGTACATTCTATCTGTCTCAACAAATGATTTAATTACCTTCATTCCGCCGAGCATTTCTCCGAGATTAGCATTTAAAGAAGCCAGAGATCTTCGTATCTTCAAATATACCGGTTGGATTGCTTTTCTAAATAGTGATACGGCAAAGATCAGAACGGGGATAATAGAAAGCGAAACCAATGTTAATCGGACATCTAATTTTACCGTAATAATTATAATAATAAAAAGTAAAGTGAGAACATCTCCCATAATTCCAATAAATCCCGCAGAAAAAAGTTGATTTAAACTTTCTACATCATTCGTTACCCTTGTCGTCAATCTTCCTATGGGATTCATATTATAGGTATTCATTGAAAGATACATTAAATGCTTATATAGTTTTGTCCTAATGTCAAATACAACATTTTGACCGAGTTTTTGAGTGATTATCATTTGAATATAAGAAACAAATGATGTAAAAAATGTAAAAAAGAGATAGAGTAAAACAATGAATTTCAAACCGGAAATATCGTGATTGGGAATTATTCTGTCAATGGTGATCTTAAATAGATAAGGACCAATTAGATCGGTAAATGAAACCAATATCAATAAAATCACAGAAAATATCAATGCAAAAGTATAGGGTTTAAAAT
>JAGGYO010000257.1 GCA_021162505.1 bacterium | reverse complement strand
CCGATACTGTTTCGGATACAAACCTTCCGTTTTCGTCCTCATTGACACTTATTAAAAATTATGGAGATTCACTTGATAGTACAAAGATATATCCGAATCCCTGGAATAAAGACCTTAATTGTGATCATGTAACCTTCAGCCAACTTACGGAGAATGTAACAATAAAAATATATACGATTGCAGGGAAATTAGTATTGGAATCAGATGCGAACGGTCAATCGGAATGGGAATGGGATATGAAAAATGAAAGTGGTAAGGATATTGCATCAGGTATTTATATTTGTTATATTTTTAATGATAAAGATGAGAAAAAGATATTTAAGATTGCAATAATTAAATAGTTGTGAGTTGTAAAAAAGTATGATGAGTGGATAGGTTTATGAGTTGACGAGGAAATAAAGATATAAGACAAAATTACTTTGAACTTTTGAACATTGAACCTTGAGTTTTTCAACCTTTGGACAAAATATTTAACTTATTGCACCCACCGGGCATGCCTTTACACAAACATTGCAATGCTTGCAAATGGGATAGTCAATCTCGGCTTTTCCGTCCTTCAAGGATATAGCATTAAAGGGACATGCCTCTACACATTCACCGCAGCCGGTACAAATGCTTTTGTCAATGACAGGAGTTTGAATAATATCTTCATTTGCTCTTTTACCTGTTGAGATATTGTTCGCTGATGCATTATATGCCTGATCGCCTATCATATTAGAACCGCATTTCGGACATTTCGTCTCAGTGCAAGGCACGCCTCTTGCATGTTGAATTTTTGTTTGACATTTTGGACAAATACAATATGTGGAAGGTCCAAAGCTTGATCTTTTACCACCTCCACCAAAGCCACCGCCTCTGCCGGAGCCTCTACCTGATCCCATACCTTGACCACCGCCATTTCCTCTTCCTGATCTAGCCATATTTATCTCCTTAACTCTTCCTGCAAAAATCTATTAAGTGCATTCTCTACACTATCAAGATCTTCATAGGTAATTGCAATTTTATTGAATTTCGCTTTGATGTTTATTTTACTTTCTTTTCCCATTCTTTTCCCAATAAAAACTTCTATATAGGGGAGCAAATCCATAATATCTTTTGTATCTGCGTGTTTATGCAACTTCGGATTGCTCAGTGGATTGATCATTTTTTCTAAAAATTTCGCATTTCCTTCTTCGTCAATTTCATATAACATAAAGAAAGGACTCATGCCGAAATGTCCAATTTGTAATTTCTCTCCATCTCTACTGCCTATTGCTATCTTCATAATTCCTCCTAAAAATAGATCACATCTCCTGTTTTTACTATATGTGCCTTTCCCTTAAATTTTTCCAAAAATATTTTACTAACTTCTTCAGATGTGCAGTGTGATAATCCCAAAAAATTGGGGTTAATATCTTTTAAATACTCAATGGTATCTTCCATTAAAACACTTTTCGGATCTTTCAAATGAAATCCTCCAAGAATTTTGTCGATATTTTCATTAAAATATTCTTTTGCTTTTTCAATTGTATTGATCAACCCTTTATGACAACATCCGCAAATAACGGATATACCCTTACTGCCTTTAATAATAATTGAAGTATCATCCTTAAATGTATCGTGTTCTTTGCCTTCTTTATCTTTGAAAAAATGTGTTTCAGGCAGTTCATATTTTTCTTCTATCTCACCTAAAAAATAAATATTTTCTGCGACCTTTTTAAATTTTTTGGTGAATTGGAAATTCCATCGTTTCTTTAACGGTATACCAATGAAATGAATTTTTCCGCCACTTGACGAATATTTACCTTCAATTGCAAGGGGATGCGCAATGATAGGTATATTGCTTTTTATCTTTAAAATCCCAGGTAATCCGCCTGTATGATCATAATGCCCATGGCTTAAAATAATGGTATCAACTTTATTAAGATCAATGTTTAACTTTTTAGCATTTAAAATAAATTTATCACTTTGTCCCGTGTCAAAAAGGATATTTTTGTCCTTATCTTCAATAAATAGGGATAACCCGTGTTCGGTGAAAAATTCTTTCTCGGGTCTATCTTCAATAAGGACGGTGAGTTTTATAAATTCTCTTTTACCTTTTCCCATATTACATTTATCATGCTTTTTAATTTATCGCTATACTCTACTGCTGCTTTACCTTCAACTTGGCTTTCATAAAAGTCATCATCATAAGGTATTTTTCCTATGACTTTAACACCATTACTTTTTGCAAAATTTTCAATGCTCGTTGCCATTTTTAAATTCAGATCATATTTATTTATTATCAAAAGTGATTTTATTCTAAATTGTTTGGTGAGTTTAAGCACTCTTTCAAAATCATGAAGTCCTGATAATGTTGGTTCTGTAACGATGACAGCAATATCAGCTCCAGTTATTGATGCGATTATAGCGCATCCCACGCCGGGCGATGCATCGACTAAAAAATAATCCTTATTATTTTGTCTTGTAATATTTTCTCCCTTTGCTTTTATATAGGTTACGAGTTTGCCGGAATTTTCCTCTGCCACACCTAATTTCGCATGTACCATGGGACCGACCCGGCTATCTGACAGAAAATATTGACCGGATATATTTTTATTAAAATCAATTGCGCCAACAGGACAAACATAGACACAAAATTTACATCCCTCGCAGCCAATGGGATCAACCACATAATCATCACTAATGGCATCGAATCTGCATGCCTCAATACATTTCCCGCAGGAAATACACTTATCTTTTTGAATAAATGCTTTTTTTCCGCCGCTGAAATCATGTGTTTCATTGATCTTAGGTGTGAGAAGTAAATGAAGGTCCGCAGCATCAACATCACAATCTGCTACAACAATATTTCCTTTTTCCAAAATTGCAAATGATGCTGTCAAACTGGTTTTCCCTGTTCCCCCTTTTCCTGATAATACTACTATTTCTTTCATAATTACACCTTTATTTTGGAATATATCTTCAAGAATTCTTTTCTATAAGCAGGAAAGTCCTTTAGGATCAGGCCTCCATTGGAATAAGAGGTGGCGATCTCCCTACTATTGGGTAATTGCCCAAGGATCTCAATATTTTCAGCTTTGCAGTAATTCCAGAGGTCATCATTTCCAATAGTGGATTTATTAACAAATACGCCGAAATCCTTCCCCAGTTTTCTTATCATCTCAACTGCCATTTTAAGATCATTTAAGCCGAAAGGTGTGGGCTCTGTTACCAGCAAAATATAATCAGCATTTTTTGTTGTTTCAATAACAGGGCAACTGGTTCCCGGGGGAGAATCATATAAATAAAAATCATAATTTTTTTCATTTTCATCGATATATTTTAATAAATTTGTTATCAATGATGTTGTTACCGTTTCACCAATATTCAATAATCCCTTGAAAAACCTGATATTTTCAGCGGTATAGCCGTTTGATATTTTTCCAATAGGTCTTTTTACCTCTCGAATTGCATCCTCCGGGCAGGCATAAGTACATAATCCGCATCCGTGACATAATTCGGGGAAAACTATTGTTTTTTTACCAATATTTACAATGGCATGGTATTGACATGCTTTCGTGCATTCTCCGCAACCAGTACATTTATTTGGATCGACCTCGGGAATTAAAATAAAGGGTTCAATATTTTCCTTCCATTCAATATTGAAAAAAATATCATCATTCGGTTCTTCCACATCACAATCCGCCAAAAGGACTCTATAATTATTTTCCTTCAAAAGATATGCAAGATTTGTCGATATAGTTGTCTTCCCAGTTCCACCTTTTCCGCTGGCAATAGCTATTTTCATAAAAACTCCTTAAATAAAAAGAGGGGGGAATATCCCCCCGCATTTACTTTTCTTTGCTTAGATCTTTCAATCTTTTCTCAATATTATCCATTTGAGTTTTAAGATCTTTTAAACTGTTCTCAAGATAGGCTTTCTCGGTCTCTTTGTCCGGAGCTGGATAATTAGCTTGTGGAGCAAAAGGAACTGCATTAGGAGCATATCCCCAACCATAGCCTCTGCCATTTCCTCTTCCGTAGCCACGACCAAAACCGTTACCTCTACCGTAACCTCTCCCGCCACCAAATTGGTTCATTGGATTAGCGAAACCCGGTGTATCGTAACCGTTGCAATAACCTAAACCTCTACCTGTTCTCGGGCCCATTCCATCAGGACCTGTTCCGTTACCTCTTGCCATAATAGACCTCCTATTGTCTTACAGCATCTACTGCTTCTTTCACTGTTATATTAGACAGTGATTTCATTGTAATATTTGCTGTTTTTAATACCTGCTCGGCATTGGGTCCGAAGTGTGGTGCAATGGCAATATTTACGCCCATATTGGCAAGATCTTGCCCAACCTTGACACCAACGCCTCCACCTGCTGCTGCATTTTGTTCATTATCAATAACTTCAAAGGTTTCCTTATCCGTATCATAAATAATAAAATACTTTGCCCTTGCAAATCTTGTATCCATCATTGAATCCAATGAATTTCCCTGAGATGGTACTGCTATTTTCATCTTCTGCCTCCTCTAAACCTTCTATGGTTATTTTGTTTATCAATTATAACATCATTTTCAATAAAATTCACAATAAATTCTTTAATAATGATGTCTTTATTTCCCGAAAGATTATTTATTACATTAATTCCGTTATTAATTAAAAAGCTATGATCTCTTCTATTAATGGCTCCGCACAATAAAACATTAGGTCTCAATGAGATGATTAAATTTATTCTATCAAATATTCCCATCCCATCAATAGTTTTTTCTTCTTCCAAAATAATAGATTTATTCTCAATTATATAGGAACGAATATTATTAGCATTATCAAATAAGGTTGAGATCTCATCGTTGAAACCCATTAGGCATATTCTCATGATAATATAAAGGCAAATAATATGCCAATTTATAAGCAACGGTATATTGGGAAAAATAAATTTGTAAGGGATTATAACAATTCCATATAAAAAATAAACGGGATTAATATACGCCTAAATATTGTACTTTTTCCTTTTTCTTCTTAGGCGATCCTTTGTGATACCGAGCTCCCTGCATGTCGCCATGACCTTCCCTTCATTTCGTTCAAGCGAATTTTTAATGGAGATCTTTTCAATGTTTTCAAGGGTAAGGAGTTCTCCTGGCTTTATAAATGAATGGTCTTGTAATGATATGGGAATATGCACCGGTAGTATTGTATCGACATTACACATGATCACACTGTGTTCAATAATATTTTCCAATTCACGAATATTACCGGGAAAATTATAGTTCATAAGCATTATTAAAGCTTCAGGGGATATAGATTTTATTTCTTTTCCCAATAGGGCGGATTTTTTTTTCATAAAAAAAGTGGCCAATAACGGAATATCAAATTTTCTTTCTCTTAATGGTGGAAGAACTATATTTATGACATTGATACGATAATATAGGTCTTCCCTAAATAAATTCTTCCTCATAAGGTCTTTAAGATCTTTATTTGTAGCACTTATTATACGGATATCGATCTTTTTCTCTCTATTTGAACCAAGTGGTGTAATGGTTTTTTCCTGAAGTGTTCTTAACAGTTTCACCTGCATAGCAGGGGGAATATCTCCTATTTCATCTAAAAAAAGTGTTCCACTGTTTGCATTTTCAAATCTTCCCATATGATTTTCATAGGCACCTGTAAAAGCACCTTTCATATAACCGAACAATTCGGCTTCCATTAAGCTTTCAGGCAATGCTCCAAGTGTTACTGGAATAAAAGGTTTATTTTTTCTGCCACTCAAATTATGTATGGCTTTTGCAAATAGCTCTTTTCCTGTTCCACTGTCGCCTGTTATTAAAACCGATGTGTCACTATTTGCTATTTGCGGCAATAAGGAAATAATGTTCAAAAGTTTTGGGTCCTCTGTTATAATATCATAATGGGAATATTTATCTTCCAACTCCTTTCTCAGTACTTCTAAATTTGAGATATCACGAAAGGATTCGACACCACCTATCAACTTTCCTTTTGGATCATAAAGAGGAGAAGCATTGATCAATAATGGAATTCTTTCCCCATTTTTATTTATTATATATATCTTTTGATTTTCAACGGTTTTTTTTAATAACATACTTCTTTTTAAAAGACATCCTGTGTCGCAAATATTAGAATGGAAAATAGACCTGCAAACATTATTAATTGCTTCCT
>JAGGYO010000204.1 GCA_021162505.1 bacterium | reverse complement strand
CTATTATCACAAATTAAAGCAACGACTTTATTATTTACAAAGATCGCATATTCTCCGAACATTTTTTTATATCTTATTTCTTCGGATATATCTATTTGTTCAACTATAAAATCTACAAAACTTTGATCTGATGCCATACTAAGAATCCTCATATACTATTTACATTCAAAGAATTTAAATAACTATGTGCAAAAATTCAAGTTACAAATTTATTTTTCAATTGGTAGATTTTTTATAGCAGGAATAACTCCCGGATAGATCGGGTATCGCTCTCCGTTGGTTTGTAATAAGATAATCGAACTTTCTACCTTCAGAGATAAAGCTTTCCACCGTATTTGTTTCGTTATTGGAAATATCAATCCCAATTTCTGCCATTACTTTTATAACAATAGGATTTAATCTCCCTTTTTCCAGTCCAGCACTTTCAGCAATAACTTTTCCCTTGCCGAAAAGGTTTGCAAAAGCTTCAGCCATTTGACTTCTTGCTGAATTGTGAATACAAACAAATAAAAATTTAGTCATTACAATCGATTTTAACACACTAATGCTCTATCGCTGGCTAAAGCAGAGTTCTTATCTGCTTCAAAAACTTCATCATCAAGTTTCCTTACAAAAGCCAATATCTTGGCAATAAATTGTTTTTTGTCTTTATTCAGTGAGTAGTTTATGAATCGTTCATCTCTTTCCTGAACTACCAAACCGGCTTCTTTAAGAATTTTTAGATGATTTGATACTGTCGAAGTCGCATAACCAATTACCAATGTTATCTCACATACGCACATTGGCTTTACTTCGAGCATCTTAACTATCCTTAATCGTGAATCATCACTTAGTGCTTTAAATGCTTTCAAATATTGTTCCATAGTATCTCCCTAACTATTGTTATTATTTTCCATCACAACCTAAGCAGATATCGCCTTTGTCAGTTTTGACTAATTTATCGACGAATGTCATCTCTCCGCAATCATCACACGGTACTGCTTCAAAAACACCGGATTTCTTCACAATTTTGAAAGGCTTTATTTCTCCTACTGTTAAAAATGCTTTTTCAGGCATGGATAAAACTTTCTCAACCAATGGATCTGCTATCATCGGATCAATATCTTGAGGTGGGACTCCTTTCTTCCTTTCCTGAACGAATGGAGAATTTAAAGTGTTCTTAAAAAATTCGGGCTTTAGTGTAACACGAACACTCTTTTCATTTTTTACATCAATCAATGTGAAAGCCATTTTATTATGATACAACTTTTCGATATTTGATTTTCCGTAAGTACAACCTGTAACTGCCATGATGCCGTCTAAGAAACATCCTGCAGCATGTCCTTTTCCTGTTTCGGAGATAACTTTTAGTTCTTTATCCTGAGCTCTTTCTACTCCAAGCTTATTCATAGCTATTGCTCCTGCTCTTAGTCCTAATGGCATTGCGGGACATTTATGACCATGAAAAGCCATCCCCATTTCAAGATAATCATTTGCGTTAATCATTTTTTTCTCCTTTTTTGAATTCGTTTAGTTATTTAGCTAAATGTAGTAATGGGAAAATGCAAATGCAAGACATTTTTTACGTTTTTTTTGATTAATATTTTAATTGGATTAAATAAAACTGAAAAAGAGAAATCTTAAAACGAGATTATCCCAGCTTATCACTTATAAGTTCCTTAATCTCCTCAACACTGGATACCTTACCTGCGACAACAAGCATCTCATCAATAACCAATGAAGGAGTGATAAGAACATTATATGACATGATCTCTCCTATTTCTGAAATATTGGTTATTTTAATCGGTATATCCAACTCAGATACGGCCTTTTTTACATTTTCGGTAAGAATTATTGTTTTTTTACAGTTCATTCCCAGTACTTTTATTTCCATAGGTGTATTTTCCTCAATTTCCTCCTTAGCATTTTTTACCATAAAATGTAATCTGTTAAGAATATTTACCTCTGTTGTATCAGGATCAAAATCAAGAAACAAGAAATTCATATCAGGATATAACTCCTTCACTCTTTTTTCTATACCTTTTGAAACTATGTGATTTGCAATACACCCGAAAGGTTGGACACTAATCGTATTATTAACACCATTTTCCGCAAATTCAGAGACTTCCGCAGGTATTAGCCAACCTTCTCCGAACTGATTAGCCAAACTAACTATTTTTTCGGCTTTTTTAGATAAATCTTTCAAACAATGATACGGCTGATAATGCTTGAATTCACTTAATACCTCATTTATCTTCTGTAATTTCTTTGATGTCTTTCTATCTAAAAATGAAACGAAATAATCTGTGAAATATGCTTTTCTTAAATTTAATTCTTTATTGATATCTATATTGATAAATTCCTGGGCGAAAAATTCAAATAATGGAGGCATGATTACCTCTATACCCTGATCGGTCAACCATTTTACAATATGTCCATTGGCGAATTCATTATATTTCACATATATCTCTCCGACAAATCCAATACGAGGAATTTCACCGGAATAAGTTTCCAACTCATTAAATTCAGCAACGGCTTCTTTTAATAAATTAATGAATTCTTTATGCTTCTTCTTTTCAATATACTCTTCCGCAATCTTAATATATTTATTAAATAGATTCTTTGATGATAATGGAATTTTTTCCCTCGGAACAGTTGCGTGATATAATTTAGATATTGAATCTGCAAATAACATACCTTCAAAAATAGCAGGTAATACCTTAAGATAATTAGGCTTAAAACCAGGTTGCTCATTGATGGTTTTGCCGGTGGTTCCTATAGCAATCACTTGAATATCTTCAAATCCAGCAGTTACCATACCTTTTTTCAATAAAGATAAATAGGTTGAGGCTCTACATTGCCCTCCCGTCTGTGTTATACCGACAGCGGTATTCTCCAAATCATATTTTCCACTCTGCAAAGCCTTTATTATATCACCGATAACAATCATGGCAGGATAGCAAATTTCGTTATTTACATTTTTCAGACCAACTTCAACAGAACTTCTATCAGGCTCTGGTAATACTTCCACATTATATCCTAGGAGTTTAAACATAGGAGGCAACAATGGAGAATAATTTGGTGCAAAAAACGGTATTATTATATTCTTGATATGATCGCCTTTTAGGAAAGTTTTGGTCGAAACTCTGTTTTTTAAATATTTTCTCTCGTCAGTTCTTAATTTCAAAGATTCTACCAATGAACGGATCCTTAAATTGATCGATCCGGTACTTGTAATTTCATCAATTCGAATAATAGTATTATTTTTCCCTGATGTATTCAATATCTCATTAGCTTCATCAATAGTAATAGCATCCGGACCGCAACCGAAAGAATTTAATTGTATCAGTTGGATATTATCTTTCTGCTCAGCTGTCCAAAATGCCGCATTGTATATTCTGTTCGGAAAAGTCCACTGAGATACTACCTGCAATTCTTCCATTTTATTCTTATCCAGAACAATAGGAACAGCATCTTCACTGATAATATCGGCTCCGTAGGAAGTAATTATCTCAGGTGTTCTCTGATTTATAAGAAAATCTGTATGGTATGGTCTTCCGGCTATAACAAATAACATATTTCCGTTTTCTTTTGCTTTTGTAATTAATTCATCCGCCTTGTTTCTAATCTGTGAAGTAAAATCTTTTTGTTCATTCACCGCTTTTTTGAAAGCTTTATTTAAATTTTTGGTCGGAATATTTATGCTTTCCAAATATTTTTTACAAGCTTTATGAAGTAATTTCGGATCATTGAAATTTATTGCTGGAGAATCATATGGCACTCCGTATTTCTTTTCCGGATCTACCGAATTCTCTATGACATCAGGATAACCCGATACAACAGGGCAGTTGAAAGAGTTATCAGCACCTTGGAAAGTGTTTTTTTCAAAAAACACCTTAGGATAAAATATCCTTCCCACTTTCTTTTCAATAAGATTGATAATATGACCATGAACCAATTTTGCTGGAAAACAGATATTGTCGGACATTATTGTTCCAAGACCTTTTTTATATATACTCATGGTAGAATCGTCGGATAGTACAACTTTTATACCCATTTCTGTAAATAAGGTATGCCAAAACGGATAATTTTCATAAATATTCAATACCCGCGGTATTCCAAGTGTTAATTTCGGATTGTCAACTTCTATTTCTCTGTTGAATAATATCTTATTTTTAAAATCAAAGAAATCAAACCCTTTTATTGAATCGGAACCTTTGTTTGAGAATATCTTCTCGCATTTATTACCCGAATAAAAATTATTCCCGTTCTTAAACTTGAATTTTGTTACAGAACAGACATTTGCACAACCGTGACAAGTCAGTTGTGTCTTCGTAAATTTTTCTTCTGTATTTTCTTCCGACATTCCCGAAAATTTTGAAGGAATCTTGTCTTTTTCGAAATCTCTTTGAGCAAATATTGCCGCACCGTAAGCTCCCATCATCTCAGGAATAGTACTGCATACCACTTTTTTACCGGTCAAAAGTTCCAATGCTCTTTGAATAGCAGGATTTTTAAAAGTACCTCCCTGAACTACTATATGATCACCCAATTCGTCAGGATGTTTAAGCTTTAGTACTTTATACAAAGCGTTTTTGATCACCGAAATTGCCAAACCAGCAGAAATGTCGCTGACAGATGCGTTTTCCCGCAACGATTGCTTAACCTTTGAATTCATAAATACAGTACATCTGGTACCAAGATCAGCCGGAGAATTTGCACTGCAAGCCATTTTTGAGAAATTTTTCACATCGTAACCTAAATTTTTTGAAAAAGTTTCTATGAAAGATCCACAACCTGAAGAACATGATTCGTTCAATTCCAATTTCTTTATTATACCATTCTCAATAAAAATAGCTTTCATATCCTGCCCACCGATATCCATAATGAAAGATACCTTCGGATCCAAATAAAACGCAGCTGTAAAATGCGCAATTGTTTCAACAACTCCGATATCTGCATCAAATGCGGCTTTGATCAGATCTTCCCCGTAGCCCGTTACTCCAACCTTTGCCAAAACAAAATGATAATGTGACAATTCCAGTTTTAATTTTTCTATTCCGTTGCTAACGGTTTTAACCGGATCTCCGCTATTATTCTCATAATATTCAAACAACAATTCTTTATTTTCTCCCATAGCCACAACTTTTGTCGTAGTTGAACCGGAATCAATACCTATATAATACATTTCGCCGGTATATTCTGAGAAAGGAACTTTTTTTACCAAAGGAGAAAATCTATTTTTCTCCCATTCTTTAAATTCTTCTTCGGAAGAAAATAAAGAATCCAATTTATTCTTATTAACTACTTTTTTATTTTTGGCTTCTTTAAGCTTGGTTACAATATCTTCCAAAATAAATCTGCTATATGTTTTTTGCATTGCCACTGCAGATCCCTTTGCCGGAATAAACTCGGAATCCGGTATGTTTTCAATATCATCTTTATCGAACTTAAGATTTTCTAGAAAAACTTTTTCGAGTTCAGAGAAAAATGTAAAAGGTCCACCTACGAACATCACTTTAGGCTTTATTTCAACTCCCCTTGCCAGAGTATTAATAACCTGAATTGAGACTGCGTTAAAAATTGACATTGCTATGTCTGCTTTAGAGATATTTCTACTCAAAAGATTTTGAACATCAGTTTTTGCAAAAACCCCACATCTGGAAGCTATGGGGTATATAGTTGTGAATTTTTTTGCCAATTCATTGAATTCTTCAGCAGGAATATCCAATAAAGTTATCATCTGATCAATAAAAGCACCTGTTCCGCCTGCACAACTACCATTCATTCTGATATCGGGAACTTTACCTTTTTCAAAAAATATCAGCTTTGAATCTTCTCCACCTATATCAATTAAAACTCTTGTCTCCGGATAATAATTCTTGATAAATTCAGTTTCAGCAATAACTTCCTGAACAAACCCGAACCCTGTTTTTTCAGAAACTCCCATACCTGCCGAACCGGTAATATTTATAGACGCTTCGATATTCCCGAATTTTTCTAAAATTTCTTCGAAAAATGGAATAATTGTATCATATATTTTCGCATTATGCCGTACATATTTTGAATATACAACATTATCCTTTTCCAATAATACAATCTTTGCGGTTGTTGAGCCAATGTCTAATCCCATTTGATATTTTTCATTATTTTTTTTCATCTATTCTGAACCTTTTTTAATTTTTAACAAATCATTTTATTTCATTACCTAAAAATATCTAAACATTATATAAAAATATGAAACCAATACTGTCATAGCGGTAAGTGGAATACTATACTTTAAAAAACTGATAAATGTTATCGGATAACCTGCTTTTTTTGCAAATCCCGCAACAATTATATTTGCAGAAGCACCTATCAGCGTTCCATTACCACCTAGACACGAACCTAACGATAATGACCACCATACCGGCTCTAAACTATGTGCCGGTAATGAAGCTCCCATATCCTGAATAATCGGTATCATAGTAGCTACAAATGGAATATTATCAACTACTGCCGAAAATACTGCTGAGAACCAAATCACAATTTGTGAAGTTAACTTGATATCAGAATGAGTGTATTCAAGCATTTTTGTACTTATGACAGCAATTACACCGTTTTCAACCAAAGCTCCGACTATTATAAATAATCCGATGAAGAAAAAGATAGTTCCCCATTCGACTTCCTTAAGGATTGAATCTGGATCGATTTTTGTTATCACCAGTAACACCGTTGCCGCAGACAATGCGATTGAAGATGCTTCAAGATCAATAAATCCGTGAATTGCAAAACCAATTAATAGTAAAGTAAAAACTATTATTGATTTAATCAGAAAGCTTTTGTCGGTGAAAAACTTGGTCTCGTCAAAATCCATAATCCTTGCTCTATTTTCATTTGTAACAACCATCTTTTTCCTAAAAATAAAGTAAGCAACGACAGTAAAAAGTATTATATTTATTGATATCACCGGCAGTAAATTGATAACAAAATCTCCAAAAGTAAGCTTTGCTGCACTACCTATCATTATATTAGG
>JAGGYO010000249.1 GCA_021162505.1 bacterium | reverse complement strand
GATAGATAGATAGATAGACAATAACTGTGCCAATATTTCCATTAAATTTTATTAATTTTTGGTTTCCAATTATATAATTTTTTTCAAATTTTTGATTTATTTTATTATTATTTTTAAGTTTTCCCTTCCACATCGTTAATTCCATACACTTAATTATATCACTTTTTAATTTTATTGCAAATTATTTATTTTTTTTTCTACTTTTAATTTTAAATTCGCCTTTTAATCTCAGCGTGCTCTGTGTGCTCCGTGGTTAATAAATTCTTGGTTCAAATGTTTACCCAGCACCGTGAAACTGGTGCTGGGTGAAATGTTCAAAAGTTCAAAAGTGACGAAGTCATTATGAGGATTTTGGAAAAATCCGTAATAATCTCATTTTTTTCTTTAACTCTCAATTGTCCTTTGTCCACTGTCAATTGCCTTTATTGATCCTCAATAATAATATCCTCTATTTTCTTTTTTTCCTCTGATGTTTTTATTAGACCCGTAAGACGCTTAAATTCTTTCTGAATATCTTGTGATAAAAATTCAATTTCATTTAATGTCTTATGTCCCGATTCACTTTCACCCTTTAGATTTTCTATATAGGATTCATAGGTTTTATTGGTGGTATAGCACTTCAATGTATATCTTGCAACAAATGCACCGCATTTACTGCATCTAACAAACACCTTTACGGGTTCGCCTGTTTTAACCTGGAAAATATTTTCAAGCTCTGTTGAGCCACATAAACAGCAATTTTCTCTTTTTATCTTTTCCATAACCTACCTCGCTTTATTTATTATTATTCCCAATAATACTAAAATTATTAAAGAAACTACAGTAATTACTGCCCCAGCCTTTATCATATCCTTGACCTTAATTTCATTTGAACCGTAAGCGATAGCATTTGGCGGAGTACTGATTGGTAAGATCATTGCTACAGAAGCGGCTAAAGCCGTAGAAATTGCTGCATCAATTGGAATGATTGTAGGTATCTTTGTAACAATGGGCATTAAAAGATTGGTGGTTGCAGTATTACTCATAAAACTCGACATTGCAACTGTAATTGTAGATATCATTCCCATTGAAAAAAATGTGGGTAAAGATTGAAAATTTATCTGTGAGATCACCCATGACGATAAACCCGTTTTACTCATTGCAACACCCAATGACAAGCCACCGCCCAATAACATTAAAACATCCCAGCCAATACTTCTAAAATCATTGACATCGAGAATACCTGATGATAGGAATATAATGGGAGGTAAAAGGGCAACAATTCCGGATGGAACATGATGAAAAAATGAGGTGAGCCATAAAAGTATGGTAATAACAGTCGTGATACTCACTACTTTTGTTTGCCACCGGATTTTAACTCGTACCTCAATATTGAACTTATAATTTTTCTCCTTGGGCTTAAAAAAAATAAGTAATACGACCCATGCCATTATTAATAATAATATGGAAATGGGGAAAGCAAATTTCATCCAATTAAGAAATGTCATAGAAGATGTTTTATCAAGCTCTTTTATCGCTGCAAAAGCTATGGCATTGGGCGGAGTGCCGATTGGAGTTGCCATACCGCCTAAATTGGCAGCAAATGGTATTGCTAAAATGATCAATTTTCTAAATTTATCATCCTTTTCAAGGGAATATATTATTGGTAATGCAACGGCTATCATCATTGCGGTAGTAGCGGTATTGCTCATCCACATTGAAAGAAATCCCGTTACAAGCATTATTCCAAGAGTTATCAAAGCAGGACGAGTCCCAAAGATACCCAATATTTTTCTTGCAAGGATCCGATCAATTCTATACTTATGAAGCCCGCTTGAAAGAATATACCCACCCAAAAATAGAATGATCACAGGGGAAAAGAAAGGTGAAACAAATATTTTATAGCTGAATTTTGGAGATCTTAAAAGGATCGCTTCTAATAATAATACGATAAAAGATGTAACATAAAGTGGAACTGCTTCTGTAACCCAAAAAACTGCAGCAATCACAAAAATACTTAAGCACCTCTTTGCGAGAGGAGGAATATTCCCTATTGGAATAATATATACTAAAACAGCTAATACTACACCAAGAGATAATGAGAATATTCTTCTTAATTTCATTGTTCTACCTCTTTTTTTTAATATAACATATTGTTACTTATTAATCAAATATCTCGTTTTTTTTTGTTACAATATTAGAATGTGGTTCATCTATATTTTAGTTGATCAATATACAATGAAGACCTGATTTACCGTTGAGAATGAAGTAGTTTATATAGCGGGAGTATATATAGTCATTCCTGCGAAGGCAGGAATCCAGAAAACAAAAAAATGGATTATCGGGTCAAGCCCGATAATGACAGGGTAAAAAAGATACTGACAGAGAAATAATTATTTTCCATAACGCTTTTTTGACTCATTCTATCAACTTTTTGGGAAATGAACCTCAATTGTTTTTTCTAACCTTTTATTCGCTATATTTCCTGAACCACCTCAATATATGATTGAGGCGTTCAATCCTTCTATCTGTCCTTCCACCCCTTGATAATCCGTGAGGTTCGCCGGGGAAGAGAACAAGCTCGGTATCCACACCCAGCCGTTTCAATGACACATAGATCTGTTCACCTTGTTCCTGCGGACAGCGATTATCGTTCTCGCTATGGATCACCAATGTAGGTGTTTTGGCATTCCCAATATATTTTATAGGTGATTGTTTCCAGTAACTATTGAAATTTTCCCATGGCGGTTTATGACCGAATTCATGTTCAAACGCCCAATTAAAATCACTTGATCCATACATACTTATTAAATTACTCACACTTCTTTGTGTAACTACTGCTCTAAATCTATTGGTATGGCCGATGATCCAATTTGTCATATAGCCCCCGTAACTGCCACCGGTGACGAACATTTTTTTATTGTCTATATAACTTTTTTTCTTCACAAGATCATTCCATTTCATTATATCCTCATAATCAACCGTTCCCCAAGCATTATCTATTGCTTTTGTATGTTTCTCGCCATATCCTTTGCCGCCACGGGGATTGCAAAAATATACTATATGATCATTTGCAGCAAGGAAATAGAATTCATGCATAAAGACGGTTCCGTATTGAACCTGTGGCCCGCCATGTATTTCCAGAACTGATGGGTATTTTTTCTTGGGATTAAAATTCGGTGGTTTTAGTATCCAACCCTGTAGATCATTATTATCACTTCCCTTGAACCATATCTCTTCGATCGTACCAAGGTCAATTTTAGACAATAGGTTTTTATTTACACCGGTCAATTGCTTTTCCTTTTTTGTTTTTAAGTTCATACTGAAAAGATCTCCGGGGCTATTGAAATTACTGTAATAATAGAGAAGATTTTCGTTTTGCTCATCTAAATAAAATGAACCCACGACACCGTGTTTGTTTATAACTTTTTGAATTTTATCGGGATGAAAAATATCAATTTTATTAAGAGTTGTATCCCCTTTCTCACCAGTAGTAAAATAAATATCCTTTGAATTCTTTGCCCATTTCGGTGAATTATCATTTGCTGTACCGCCCATATCGCCAATGGTCCATCCACTGATATCAATATCAAATTTTTTAGTCAAATTTTTTGCAGGTTTCTCATTTTTTGTATCAGCAAGCCATAAAGCATTGTTTCGCCAACCATCTTTTTTACCCTTTACACCTGTATAAATAATCCACTTTCCATCCGGTGAAAATGATGGAGATCCCTTGGGACCCTCAGGCAGTTTCAACTTTTTTACTTTTTTTGTTTTCAATGTCATTATAAAAAAATCTTCATTCATTGGATCAAGGTCGGGGTCTTTTGAAACATTTGATGCATAAATGATCTTTTTACCATCAGAACTGAATGCTGCACCGTATTCATCATGAATATCCGATTTTGTCAATTGCTCAACCTTTTTTCTTTTTATATCCATTAAGTAAAGATGCACACGATCCTTTAACCTATAACCGACGCCATCCAATTTATAAAATACCCTATTAATATGTCTTACCTTTATTCCCAATTCCTGCTTTTTTTTATTATCAATCATATCAATGATCTCTTTATCAAAATTTGTAAAGTTCAGAAGCAGCTTTTTACCATCGGGAGACCATATAAAGTCGTGAATGACCCCTTTTAGATTCGTTATTTTTTCTGCTTCACCGCCATCAACCGGTAAAATGTAAATTTGGGATAATTTTTCATTCTCTCTATTGGAGATAAAAGCAATCAGCTTTCCATCCGGTGAAAATTTAACATTTCCATTATTTTTTTTCCCAAATGTTATTTGCTTCGTTTTACCACCTTTTAGTCCTCGCATAAAAAGATTTGAGTATTTTTTTTCATTCTTTTTATTCACTTCCTGAACGGAATAGATCACGCTTTCCCCATTAGGCGAAAGATGGCATGAATTTATGAGCTTAATGGCATAAAGATCTTCTGCGGTAATCCTTCTTTTCATATGAACTCCTATTTTCTACCTAATTATATCACTTTAAATTTATATTTCAAGTTTCTGGACACAAATCAAATTCGTATAAAGTGGACGATAGGTTTTGTCAACATTAAGTAGGAAATTTCAAACTTAAGCAGCATCATATTTATTTTTCTTTTGCTTCTCAATATCCTTAAAAACATTAAAAACGAATTTGCAAACTTGTCTTTTCACAGATTTTAAAACGGAAATTATAATTGACGCTCAGGAGAATAAACTTGGCAACTCTCTAATTAGTTTAGGTTAATGAAATCGGATTAAATTCTTTCAGAAAATTCTCATAGTTTTTAGTTGTAATAATTTTAATATCAGGAAATTTTTCCACAATTAATTTTATAGTTAATCCAATATTTTCAATTCTTTGAGCCTCATCTATTACAACTATTTTATTATTCAAAATTAAATTTTTCAATTGAGATATAATGAAAGAAAAAACTTGCATTTTAAAAAAGTGTTTAGTACAATATTAAAAAAGAAGGCCCTCCTT
>JAGGYO010000211.1 GCA_021162505.1 bacterium | reverse complement strand
TCCAATTAAGATAGAGGTTGAGACTAATTTACTAATTTACCAATTGACCAATTCCTAATTGTGAGTGTAAATGTACTGGATTCCCGCTTTCGCGGTAATGACATCTGCCAATTTACCGATAAATTAATTGACCAATTTCCCAATTAACCGATTCACCAATAAATCAATTCTCCAATTGACCAATTAACCAATTTTTCAATTAATCAATTCACTAATTGACCGATTCACCAATTAAGAAAAAAATAAAATAGTAATGACAGAGAGGAAACTGCTCAAATGACAAAATAGATGACTCTTCCACAATAACATTTTTGTCTTTTCATTCTGTCTCCTGAATTCTGTCTTCCTAATTTTAAATTTTGAGCTATGTTTTTGCGCTTTACACTTTAAGTTTTTAGCTTACTTATCATACTTATCTAAATATTCTTCATTGGAAATTAATATCTTTCTTGGATTACGGCCATCATAAGGCCCCACGATTCCCTTTTCTTCCATTACATCTATTAATCGAGCCGCCCGGGTGTAACCAATTCGGAGTTTCCTCTGCAATATGGAAATTGAAGCTTGTTTACTATTAATAATAATGGAAACAGCGTCATTAAATAATTCATCTTCTTCCTTTTCTTCTGTTTCCCGCAGTAGACCTTTACTTTTTTTATATTCTAAAACCTCTTGTTCATATTCAGTAGAGGGAGAATGTTGCATTAAATAGGATACCACATTTCTAATTTCTTTTTCTACTACAAAAGCTCCTTGAGCCCTAATTGGTTTGGAGACACCAACCGGTGAAAATAGCATATCACCATTTCCCAGCAATTTTTCGGCACCATTCACATCTAATATAGTCCTTGAATCAACCTGGGTAGAAACTGCAAAGGCAATCCTGGAAGGGAAATTAACCTTTATCGAACCGGTAATAATATCTACAGAAGGACGTTGAGTGGCTATTATTAAATGAATGCCGGTTGCTCTGGTCATCTGGGCTAATCTACACAATGATTCTTCTGCTTTTACCGGAGAAGAAAGCATTAAATCAGCTAATTCGTCGATTACTATTATAATATAGGGTAAAGGTTCTGTATCATTATTCATATTTCTAACATATTCATTATATCCGTCTAAATTCCTGACCCCTGCTTCTGCAAATATTTTAAATCTTTTTTCCATTTCGGATATCGACCAATTTAGCACTTTAATGGCCTGACTTGCATCGGTTATAATGGGAATTAATAAATGCGGAATACCATTATAAATATTTAGTTCTACTCTTTTTGGGTCCATCATCAGAAATTTTACTTTTTCCGGACTTAGCTTATAAAGGATACTTAATATTATATTATTGATACATACACTTTTTCCTGATCCTGTTGCCCCAGCAATTAATAAATGAGGAAGTTCGGTTAAGTCTGATATTATAGGCTTGCCTCCGATATCTATTCCCAGAGCTATGGGTAATTTGTATTTTCCATTTTGAAATTCACTACTTTGCAATATTTCTTTTAAATACACATTTATTCTTTTACGGTTAGGGACTTCGATTCCTACAGCATTTTTACCGGGTATTGGTGCTTCTATCCTGACTGAGGCTACTGCAAAAGATAGGGCGATATCATTGCTTAAATTAGTTATTTTAGATATTTTAACACCCGGTGCAGGATGAATTTCATATCTGGTAACAGTTGGTCCGTGAATAACCCCAACGACTTTTGCATTAATTCCAAAATTAGTGAAGGTGCTTTCGAGTATTTTTACATTTTCATCAATATTTAATTTGATATCTGTTTTGTCTTCAGCGTATGAGTCAGATAGTAGAGACAGGGGCGGAACTTGATATTTATCTGTTTTAGGTTCCTGTTTGGCTTCCTGGTAACCACTATCGAAAATTGTTCCTTCTTTTAATTCTAATTTTTTTTCTTTTTTCTTTGTTCTTTTTACTTTAAATATTTTTTTAGGTATTTCAGTTGTTTCATATTCTTGATAATCAACTTTTCCCTTAAGTCTTGAGCTTTTAGATATTTTTATTCCTATATTTTTTGAAAAATTGTAAATATTATTGAATATTATCTTTATTTTATTTCCCAGATTATTAAATACGTAAAAGTAGGATACTTCGGTTATAAATAGTGCGGATATCAAACTGAGAGAAATCAGAACAAGATAAGCACCTTTTATCCCAAAGTATAGATATAAGGAATTGGCAAAATAATAACCTAATAAACCTCCACCTGCTCCTTTTATCGACAAAGAATAAGAATTGCCAAGTAAAAGTAATCTGAGGTGGACAAATACAAGCAATATAATAAATAAAATACTAATACCGAAGAGTTTATGATAAGGATTGGGTGGTTTATAATTAAAAAGAATTAAAATTCCCAATAATAATAACAGGAAGGGTAATACATAGGAACCAATACCAATACTGCGAGTTGCTGTTTGGACAATTATTTTTCCGACTATCCCCATTCTGTCAGTGAAAATAAAAGCGAAAATATATAACAAAGAAAATGCAATAATTATTATACTTATAGTTTCATTT
>JAGGYO010000177.1 GCA_021162505.1 bacterium | reverse complement strand
CTTATATATATGATCGTGAGAACTAAATTAAAAATGCAAAAATGCAAGCACCGTCCCCACTAAAAACAGCGAAATCAGAAATTCCAAAAAAATGATTTTGATAAAATGTAAAATTATGTTATAATACAAAATATTTAATCGGAGGAATATATGAAAAGAACATATCAACCTCATAATAGGCGAAGACATAAAAAGCACGGGTTCCTAACAAGGATGAAAACACGGGGCGGAAGAGATGTTATTAAGAGAAGAAGAGCCAGAGGAAGAAAAAGGTTAGGCGTTGCTTGATTTACACTTTAGAAAAGAATTTAAAATCAGAAAGAAAACTGAGTTTCAAGCGATTTTTAGTGACAGGAGAAGAGCGTTCGGAAAGTATCTTTTTCTTTATTATAAATTTAATGAAGAGTTTCCAAAGATCGGTTTTATCGTAAGTAAAAAAAAAAGAAATGGTGTTCAAAGAAATAAATTAAGAAGGCAGATCAAAGAGGTGTTTCGACTTCATCAGCACGATATAAAAAATGTTTCATTAACAGTAGGTGTAAAAAACGGTGTAAAATCATTGGAATATTCGCTTATAGAGCAGGATTTTCTTAATATTTTAAAGAGGGAACAATGCTTATACTCATAGACAACTTTTTCAGAAGCATTATCATATTTATCATAAGATTTTATCAAAAAGTCATTTCCCCCTTTACTCCACCT
The DNA here is from genome assembly GCA_021162505.1 of bacterium. Classification (GTDB taxonomy): domain Bacteria; phylum AUK180; class AUK180; order AUK180; family AUK180; genus AUK180. Next base: position 3,958 of record JAGGYO010000177.1, on the reverse strand, counting down.
TCATGTCGATTTACACCAACCTGTTCGGAGTATTCACACCAGGCTTTTAAAAAGTATAATTTTTTCAAGGCGTTATTTTTATCAACCAAAAGAATAATCAGATGTAATCCCTTTTTTAAAGGCGGTTATGATCCATTAAAATAGGAATTTATATGAAAAGAATAGTACTGTCACTTATTCTGCTTTTATCTTTTATTGCGGTATTCGGGGAAGAAACAAAACCCAATATTATATTTGAAAATGACATTATCAAATCGGAGTTCACCGCAATCGGTGGAAAAATTAAAGCACTGTATTTCAAAAAATACAAAAATACAAAAACAAAAGAGATGTACAATATCATTGATCCCGGTTACGATGCTTTTCCCTTGGAAATAGAAGGACTTGATATAGCCAATGTAAATCAGTTATCCTATGATTCAAAAATTTTGGAAAATGGGATCTCTTTTACCGCTAAGACGGGAAATTATGATATTAAAAAGGAGTATCTATTTGAAAAAGGTAAATATTTTGTTAATATTTCCTTTTCCATAACAAATAATTCAACAAAAGTACTAATGATAAATGATCTTGAATTCCAATGGGGACCTCAGATAGCATCATTTGCAAAATCGAAGGCAATGAGAAGCAGGTATGAAGGTGATATTTATTTTATTGAGAAAAAACCCAAAAGGCATAAATTAAAAAAGAAACTTGATATTAATATTAATGAATTTAAATGGCTGGGTTATCATTCAAGATATTTTACTACTATATTATTGAAAAATAATAATATTATCAGGGGAGAAATATTTAAAGATACAAATATGAAGGTTTGGTTCTCTGGCCATTTTAGAAAGGTGACTGTTGAACCGGGTGATGCCAAAAGCTTTGAAGCCACTTATTATATTGGTCCACAATCTTTTTCAGTATTAAAAAATCATGGCAATGATCTGAATAAGATTGTTAATATGGGCTTTTTCGGCTTCTTAACAAAATTTATTCTTTTACTATTAAATTTCTTAGTGGGTATTTTTCATAATTACGGTATTGCAATTATTATAATTACACTTTTGATCAAACTTGTATTTTTGCCGCTTTCCAATACTTCCATCAAATCAATGAAAAAAATGGCAGAACTTCAACCTGAATTGAAAAAAATGCAGGCATTATATAAAGATAATCCGCAGAAGCTTAATGAAGAAACAATGAAACTTTATAAATTGTTCAAGGTGAATCCATTGAGTGGATGTTTACCAATGTTGATCCAGCTGCCTTTTTTCTGGGCGATATATTCGGCATTTTCCGTTTCCATTGATCTTCGAGGTGCTTCTTTTTTCTGGTGGATAAAAGACCTTTCTGCTCCCGATACCATTTTCACCCTTTTCAGTATTCCGATAAATGTATTACCGATACTCATGGGTGTGGCAATGTTTATTCAACAAGAGGTGCAGGGGACACAACAGAGTTCCAGTTCACAAGCAAAATATATGAAATTTTTACCTTTGATGTTCTTATTCTTCTTCTGGAATCTTCCTTCGGGATTGGTCCTATACTGGTTAACAAATAATATTTTAACAATTGTTCAAACCTTGCTTGTTAATAAGAAAAATGAAAAAAAAGCATGATACAATATTTGCTATATCAACTCCATCCGGCACAGGTGCCATTGCAATAATCCGTTTAAGCGGAGAAAAGGTACAGAGGATATTAAAAAATAATCTTAAAAAGTTCAATGTAAAGAAGAGGTATGTTTATACTTGTAATTTTTATTACAATGAACATATTGTCGACAAGGTGAATTTCGCATATTTTCAAGGTCCTAAAAGTTATACGGGCGAAGACATGCTTGAGATATATTGCCATGGCGGCATTGCAATACAAAAGAGGATATTAGATATATTGGCAAATGAAAAACTTATCCCTGCAAAACCCGGTGAGTTTACATTGCGGGCTTTAGAGAATGGGAAAATGGGTCTTTTAGAAGCGGAAGCAATAAATGAATTGATAAAAACCCGCTCAATTAGATCAATTGAACTTTTGAATAAATATCTTTTCGGAGATTTCAGAAAACAATGGGAAAATTTGAAAAGAAGGATCATCTCAATCAAGGGAAAATTAGAAGCATCCATTGATTTTTCGGACGAATTTGAAATTTCAGATGATCTTGCAAATGAAGCAAAAAGGGATTTTCAAAATATCAAAATTCAAATATCACAATGGTTAAGTACTTTTTCTTTGGGAAAAATTTTGACCTCCGGCTATCATTTAGCCATTTTGGGTAAACCCAATACTGGCAAATCATCCTTATTAAATACACTATTAAAGGAAGAGCGTGCCATCGTTACTGATTTTGAAGGTACTACAAGGGACATTTTGAAAGAGGAGATCAATATTAAGGGCTATGATGTTTTTCTTTATGATACGGCAGGTATTCGTGATACGGAGAATTTAATTGAAAAGATCGGAATTGAAAAGGTAAGATCTCTATTGAAAGATGTAAACGGTGTGGTAATACTGTTTGATCTCTCTACAAAGTTGGATATTAATGATAAAAAATTATTGATACTTGCAAAGCAATTAAAAAAGGATATTATTATATTTTTAAATAAAAGTGATATTAAACAATACAATTATAAAAGGTATTTTGAAAAAGAACTCACTATAATTGAAGGTAGCGCCAAGAAGAAAAAAGGTGTAGAAAAATTATTGAATAATATTCATGAACTTCTTGAAAAAAAATACGAATCCGTAGATCATCTCATTTTCACTAAACGACAGGAAATGATTTTAAAAAAAGTCAAAAGTTCTTTGGGAAAAATAATAAAATTGGATTTTCTAAGCGAAACGGATCTTGCTGCGGATCGGATGAATGAACTTTTTGAACTATTTCAGGAATTTACCGGTGAATACATCTCAAATGCCACCGTTCAGGATTATATATTCAAGAATTTTTGTATTGGGAAATGACATTTTTAATTTATACACTTGGGTGTAAGCAGAATCATTATGAGTCAACATTCTTACACGAAAAATTAAAAGGAGCTGGTTATAAAATATCAAAAGATGATCCGAAATATATCATTGTTCATACATGCGGTGTAACAAATAGAGCAGAATATAAATCTAGGGATCAGGTAAAAAGAATGAAAAGGAAATACCCGAAAGCAAAAGTGATAGCCATAGGCTGTTCAGCTGAATATCATAGGGAAAAATATTATGAAATAGGTGCAGATATTGTATTGGATAATAATGAAAAATTCATATTGGAGAATTATAATATTGCAGGATTGAGCGGGAATTATCTTAATGAAAATTCTCTTTCGGTTCATGATTATGATACGCAGACAAGGGCATTTCTATCAATACAGAATGGTTGCGATCTCAACTGCGCCTATTGTATTATTACAAAATTAAGGCATGAAAGTCACTCTAAAAGCATTGAAAACATTCATAAGGAGATCAAAAATTTAATAGATTCAGGCAAAAAAGAGATCGTTATTACAGGAATAAATATTGCATTATGGGGGAAAGAGTGGAAAAAAGACCTTTCTTATTTGTTGGGTGAAATTCAGCAATATAAAAATATTAGATTTAGATTATCATCCTTGAATGTAAATAATATTAATGAAAATATCATTTTTTATATTACGGAAAATAACAATGTAATGCCTCACATTCATATTTCATTGCAAAGCGGGTCAAATAAAATTTTGAAATTACATCGAAGGTATTATACGAAGGAACGATTTATAGAAATTACAAATAAAATAAAATCAAAGAACAAATTTGTAAATATTGGAATTGATATTATAGCAGGGCTTCCGGGTGAAGAAGAAACTGATTTTCAAGAAACCATAAGCACATTAAAAAGTGCAAAAGTCGATTATATGCATATCTTTCCATATTCAAAAAGAGACGGAACGGATGCAGTAAATTTCCCACAGGTTAATGGGAATGAGATCATAAGAAGAAAAAT
>JAGGYO010000066.1 GCA_021162505.1 bacterium | reverse complement strand
GATATGATATTCAACGATATTTATTTTTAAAATATTGGGAACTGTTTTTTGATATTCAACATTTTTTATAAAATCTATTTTTTTTATTTCATTGATAATGTTTTTGCTTCTGAAAAAAAGAAGGTTCTTCCCTTGTAATTTTTGGAGAATATTTTTAATCTTTGCCCTACTGGAATGTTTAATTCCTTTTATCTCTATTTTTGATATGATGAAATTCTTTCTGCATCCGGAGAGGATCAAAATGAGTAAGAATAAAAAGAAATATCTTCTCATATTTCCATTGCTCCTAAAACGATCCTTTCAACCAGATCATCAAAATCAATTCCCTCATACGCTGCCATTTGAGGCAGATCGGATAAATTCGTCATTCCCGGAACCGTATTAACATCATGCCAAAAGAGCTTGTTATTGTATAGAATGCAGTCCGCCCGCGCAAAATCTTTTATATTAAAATTTTTAAATATTATATTCGCCTCACTTTTCGCTCTCTCAATGAATTTGGGGTTGATCTCAGGAGGAATAATGAAATCTGTTGCTCCTGGTGTATATTTTGCTTCATAATTATAAAATTTCTTTTTTGCTCTGATCTCCAATGGTGTGAATATCTTAATATTATTTCCTCGTCCAATCATTCCTACCGTCAACTCAACGCCTTTAATGTACTCTTCACAAATTAGAACATTATAATCCATAAGGTTCTTTTTCACATGTTCCAGAGCTTTTTCATAATTATCGGTGATCAAAAGTCCTACACTTGATCCCTCAGAAGACGGTTTCAAAATGACTTTCCCCGTATTTTTTATAAATTCTTTCAATTTTTCTTTATAATCATCTCCTTTGAAAATAGTGATATATTGCGGAATATTCAATCCGAAACTTTTTATTAAGGGTTGACAGAAATGCTTTTCCAAAGTAATTGCTTGTGTATTTTCATCGCTTCCAATGAACATTTTATGAGCCATTTCAAAGAAACCCGACAATTTTCCGTCTTCTCCTTCACCGCCGTGAATGATATTAAAGGCAATATCATAATTCAATGAGAAAAGTTCTCTAATATCTCCCTTGAAATCATATTTTATAATATTATGACCCTTTCTTTTCAACGCCCCGTACACATTTTCTCCGCTTCTCAAAGAGACATCTCTTTCGGATGAGGTTCCACCCATTATAATAAGGATCTTTTTACTCTGCAACAATTTTTACCTCCAATTCCAATTCAATATTGAATCTTTCATGAACACATCTTTTAGCTGATTTTATCAATTCCATAAGGTCTGTGTAACTGCCATTACTGAAATTAATGAAAAAATTACCATGCCCTTCACTAATTTTCATACCTCCTACGATACTCCCTTTTAAACCGCATTGATCAATAAGATACCCTGCATAAGTCCCCTCGGGGTTCTTGAACATGGAGCCGGAACTTTTGCCCTTAGGTTGTCTCTCTCTTATGGCTTTCACCTTTTTAAATAGTTCATCAAATCCCTTTTTATTAGGTTCCAATTCCATATTTATTTCAAAAATAAAATCATCTATATTGCTGTCTCTATATTTTGCCTTGAATTTTGTTAAATTCTTTGAATTTCCGTTCTTATCAATAGTAAGGACATTTTTAATAACATTGAAAAGGGACATATCCCTAAATAGAGAAACATTTCCCTTTACAGCCCCTCCTATTGTTCCCGGGATACCATAAATGGACAAAAGATCACCATATCTATATCTCAAAGCAATTTCCAATAATTTGGCATTGGATACACCGCATTGCATATTAATTGAATTACCCTTAATGTTTATATTGTCCAATAATGCAGTATTAATAATAGGTCTTTTAATATATTCTGAAAAAACCGTATTACTACCACCGCCGAGAATAAAAGGATTTTTGAGATCTCTTAACAGATCTTTTACCTCATTAAGGGTTTCGGGAGAGTACATTATTTTTCCAGTACTCTTGATACCCATTGATGAATAAGGTCTAAGGTCAATATTATTCTTTATTTTCATCTAATAATTCATATCCTTTCAAATAGTAATTGCCTGCACCAAGGAAAAGGACAATATCATTTTTGTCGATATTCAATTTATCCAATTCATCCCTTAATTTCTTTTTATTAAGATAAGTTCCGTTCAAATAGCCATGTTCCTGCATTTTAGTCAATAAAAGCTCTGAATTGATTCCTTTAATGGGTTTTTCCGAAGCGGGGTATATATCTGCAATGAAAGCAATATCCGATGCGTAAAAAGATGTTGCAAATTCTTCCAATAATGTTTTTGTCCGTGTATAACGATGAGGTTGAAAAATGGTGATCAGCCGACCGGTTTTTATTTTTGCAAAGGATTCCAGCGTTATCTTTATTTCGGTAGGATGATGGCCGTAATCATTGTAGACCGGTGCTCCGTTCAAATGTCCCATGAACTCCATTCTTCGAGATAAACCGGAATATTTTTTTATGGATGATTTAACCTTTTTGAGGTCCAAGCCCAATCTATGGGATAGAGCAATTACCGCTAAAGAATTCAGAACATAATGTATTCCAGGATATGGAATTTGGAACTTGCCCAATTTATTATCTTTATAAAAAACATCATATTCTGTTTTTCCATGCTGAAATACTATATTCTTTGCATAATAATCTGCATTGTTCTTCAAGCCGTAAGTATAATATTTTGATTTTATCCTGGGGATGATCTTTTGTATGTTTTCATCATCCAGACATATAATGGAAAAACCGAAGAATGGAACTTTATTTATGAAACGAATAAAATGCTCGATTAATTTAACCATGGAATTATCATAATTATCAAGATGGTCATTGTCAATGGATGTGATTATGGCAATGATGGGAGCAAGGAACATGAATGACCTATCGGATTCATCTGCCTCTGCTACCAGAAATTTACCCTTGCCAAGTTTTGCATTTCCCTGAATATAATCAAACCTTCCGCCAACGATAATAGTGGGATCCATCTGGGTATCGATGAGGACCTTTCCGCAAAGAGCAGTGGTTGACGATTTACCATGGGATCCTGCAATGGCGATACCGTCCTTGATCCTCATTAATTCAGCAAGGATCTCTGCTCGTTTAATAATTGGGATACCTCTATTTTTTGCCTCAATGATCTCAGCATTATCAGCATTTATTGCAGAGGAATAAACAATGATCTCGATATTTTCCCCGATATTTTCTTTTTTATGCCCAAGGTGGACTTCAATACCTAATTTTGAAAGATGTTCTGTAATAGGTGATGATTGAATGTCTGACCCGGAAACAGAGAAACCAAGATTATGCAGGATCTCCGCCAACCCGCTCATTCCAATACCGCCAATTCCTATAAAATGAAGGTTTTTAATTCCTAAAAACATTATATTCTCCTCAATATTTCATTAATTATATTGATCTTATGCCTTGTTCTAAATATCTCATAAGCTTTTTTAGAATTATCATATAAATTTTCTTTTGATAAAACGATTTCTTTTATTTTATTAAACAAAAGGTCCCCGTTTAATTGGTCTTCTTCAATGAGAATACCTACACCTTGCTTTTGCATTTTCAGTGCATTATGATATTGATGGTTCTCTGCCGAATTCTTTAGCGGTATATAGATGCCGAACCTTCCTATTGCAAGGTTTTCTTCAATGGTCATTGCACCAGCTCTTCCTATAATAATATTGGAATTTAGCAATTCATTTTTCATGTCCATGATAAAACCTTTTGCCCTGACATTCTTGAACTCAGAAAATAATTTGATATAATGGGTGTTTTTATGACCGCAGGATATGAGAAAAGAAATATTGTTTTTAATGAAAAATTCATTATGAGCTTGAAGCATATGAAGAACATTATCAAGGATCATTCTTGAACCCTGAGATCCGCCCGTTATAAGTATTCTGAGTTTATCGCTAAAGTAGAACTCCGCATTTGCTATTTCTTTTCTTACAATAAAACCGCTTTTTAAGAATTTGCCAAACCTTCCAAGGACGGGGGAAAAATTGACCCTTGCAAAGGGTGCGAATATTTTATTTACCTTTCCCATGATCACATTTCCTTCATAGGTAAAAAGAGGGATAAAGAGTAAAAGAGAGGAAAAAGCCAGCGGGAATGCGCCGTATCCACCAGTAATAATAGTAAATTTCGGCCTGTGTAAGATGAGGTGTGATAGGGTCTTGAAAATACCCATTGAGTTTTTGAAAAAGAGGTTAATCATCATCTTTACATTCCCGCTGGTCAAGGGGGCAGCAAATATTTTTATATAATTGAAATTATACTTACTCAATACCTTTTTTTCCATATCAGTGCCTTCGATAAAGAAAACGGCTTCAAAACCTTTGTCTTTAAATTCTTTTGCCATTTCAATGGCAGGGAATAAATGTCCGCCGGTTTTACCGGTTCCAAAGGCAATATAATTTTTCATAGCCGTTCTCCCAACCCGCTTACCATTCCTAACATTATCAGGAATACAAGAGCTGATGATCCACCTGCTGATACCAAAGGCAAAGGCAAACCTGTTGAGGGGAAAAGATCCGTAACAACTCCCATGTTAAGAATGATCTCATATAAGAATAAAATGAAAACACCGTATACAAAAAGTTTTTCCTTAATTTTCTTTGTATCCCATGCAATCCGGAATATTCTCGAAAGTATCATAATATAGAGAAAAAGCAATAAACCCAATCCAATCACCCCCGATTCTTCCAAAATTATTGCCAAGATATAATCAGACCATGCCTGAGGTAAATAAAAGATCTTCCTTTTGCTTTTACCTAATCCTCTGCCGAATAATCCTCCGTCATGAATGGCTTTTCTACTTTGAATGCTCTGATATTTCGAGGAATATTCTAAACCCTTGGCATGATCGAAATGTGCTTTAAATCGGTTCATTCGATATTTTGAAGTTGCTATGATCACTATAAAACCCAATAAAACAATGAAAATAATAACAAAGGTCTTTTTAAGCGGAAATTTTGAAATAAGGAGAATTGAAATAAGGACAAAGCCGATCAATGCCATAGTGCTGAAATCCGGTTGTGCAATAATAAATACTAAACCTACCATTATCGTTATAAGGGGCAATAGCGTTTTTTTATCCAAGGAAATGCTGCCTTCCTTATTAAATGACACTATTAACAGGAATATCGCAGTTAACTTAAAAAGTTCTGAGGGTTGAAAGACCATGGGACCTATTCTCATCCATCTTCCGGCATTATTATAATTTACACCCCTTAGTGCTACTATCAATAATGTGATTATAGAGGCAATTCCAAAAAGATATGCCAATAATAAAAAGACCCCTTGAGGATTTGACCTTTTAAAAAGGGCTTTGAAAAAATAAAATAAAATGCCTCCTATGATGAACGCAGACAATTGTTTCACTACCATAGAGTACGGTGAACCCATTTGATCAAAAGAATAAACGGCAGAAGATGAAAAGACGGCAAGCAGACCGTATAGTAATAACATAAAAAGATAAGGAGAAAAATTGTATTTATCTTTCATTTATTATTTTTTTAAAAAACTCACCTCTTTCCTTATAATTTTTGAATCTGTCGAAACTCGGGCAACCCGGAGAAAAAAGTAAAATATCATCTTTTTCCCCTTTCTCAAATACCAATTGAATACTTTTCTCAATGGTCATGGGTCCCAGGATATTTTTTCCATTCAATTGTTTTAATATATAATCGGCTCCTTTACCAACGATATAGGTAAAGATATTGTCGCTTTTTAAGATATGGTCAAGGATTGTAAAATCGGAATGTTTCTCATCTGAACCACCAAGGATCAAAAAAACCCTTTTATTTTCAAATGCTTTCAAAGCGAAATATGTGGAATCCGGTGTTGTCGACTTGCTGTCATTGTAGATCTTCATTCCGTTAACTTCTTTCACCAATTCAATTCTATGGGGCAGGGGTTTAAAGGTCCTCAAAATATGAAAAATATTTTTATTGGTAATTCCTTCATCTAATGCCAAAAAGCTTGCACCCATTATATTATAGATATTATGAATACCTATTAAAGTAAGTTCATTTACAGAGATACTCTCTCCATTTATACTTAGTATTTTATCTTTTTTATTATAAATGACTTTCTGGTCCTCGGTGTGTTTCAAACCGAATTTAATGACATTCTCCCCTTGTATCGTTTTCAGGATCCCGTTATCACTATTTATGAAACAAGTACTCTTTGTCAGTTTCAAGATCTTTAATTTTGAATGAATATAATTATCCATTGTGTTATAACGGTTCAAATGGTCTTCGGTAATGTTCAATATCAAACTACTGTCAAATCTTACCTTTTTTGAGATATCCAATTGGTAGGAACTCATTTCAATGATAAAGATCTCAAAGTTCTCGCCAATGGCTTTGGTGGGTGATTCTCCAATATTTCCTCCAATAAATGTCTTATATTCGGTCTTGAAAATTTCCCCCAGTAGGGCAGTTGTAGTGGTTTTCCCGTTTGTTCCTGTTATGCCTATCCATTTTGCATTTTTTATATGTTCATAAGCGAAATCAATATCGGATATCATTTCTTTTCCCTTGCTTTTTAAGAGCTTAATGAAATCATTTTCCGGAATACCGGGGGAGAGTATTATTCGTTCACAATCGGCAAAAAAGTCCAAGCTGTTCTTTCCAAGTTCAAGTTCAATTCCATTCTTTTCCAAAACATCTAAAATGCTTTTTGAAATATCTTTTCTATTTTTAGTATCGGATAAATAAACATTGTATCCCAGCTTTTTTGCGCTCACAGCACTTTGTGAACCGGTAATTCCTGCACCTAATATTCCTATGTTCATTATCTTACCTTTATTGCTACCATGGCTATCAATGATAGGATAACCGAAATGATCACGAACCTTATTACGATCTTTGATTCGGGAATTGCCATTTTTTCAAAATGATGATGAATCGGTGCCATTTTGAATATCCTTTTTTTCTTCCATTTGAAGAAGCTCACCTGTAAAATGACGGATAGTGCTTCCATGAAAAATATCCCGCCAATTATTATTAAGAGGATCTCCTGTTTAACGCATATTGCCATTAAACCTATAACGAACCCCAAAAATAGTGATCCGGCATCACCCATGAATACTTGAGCAGGGTAGAAATTGTACCATAAAAAGCCCAAACTTACTCCAATGAGTGTTATACCAAAGACGGCAACTTCTCCTGCCCCTTGAATATAAGGTAGGTTCAAGTAATCTGCATAAATGGTATTACCCGTTAAATATGCGATCAAGGAAAGAGTGAAAATAGATACAATGGACAGAGAAATGGCTAAACCGTCAAGTCCGTCAGAAAGGTTGACGCTATTTGAGGCTCCCATAAGCACCAGAAAAAGTATTATAAGATAACCGAACCCTAATTTCGGTGCCATTTTTACAATGGGAATGGTCAATTTTGTATTAAAACCGCTCATTTTGGTGAGAAGAAAAATGACTATGGCTGACACCAGGATCAATAAGATAAATTTAAGTTTAGCAGATATTCCCTCTCCATTTTTTTTATTTTTTAATTTTACCATATCATCAATAAAACCAATAAGGAATGAAAGTGTCCCTGCTGCAAGGAAGAGATAGGTATAAACACTATGAAAATTTGCAAATATTGCGAAAACGATCATTGTATAAAGATAAATGAATATTCCACCCATTGTGGGTGTTCCTGCTTTTTGAACATGCATATCCTTGATCTCGTTTTTTATACGGTCACTGAAGTTCTTCTTATTTAATAATTGTATGATTTTATTTCCCGTCAATACAAAGATCAAAAACCCAATGACAAAAGCCGCACCGGCTCTAATAGTTATATACTTAAAGATCCGAAGAAATCTAAATATTCCCGTAGGCTCATAAAGCAGTTCATACAACCAATATAACATCTATAACTCCTTTAGTAAATTAACTAATTTATAGAGCTGGGTTCCATGGGACCCTTTTATTAAAAGCACATCAAATTCTTTTATATGTTCTTTCAATATAACCGGAATTTCCTGAATTGAATTTACTTTGTACCAATTGTCTGGTATCTTCGCCTTAAAGGGTTCTTTTAGGATAACAAACGAGAAGCCCTTTTTATCAATATATGATGCCAATTCGTTCTCATAATATTCTTCTTTTTCTCCTAATTCAAAGATCCTTCCCAGTACAAGCGCTTTTTTCCCATTTTTCCCAAATGTAAAATCAATGCTTTTTTTAAAGGAAACCGGATTGGCATTATAAGCATCATCAATGATAAGCTTATTCATGACCCTGATCTCTCGTAATCTGGGAAAATCCATTCCCTCAACGCTGGCTTCAATGATCTTTTTATCTATATTGAACGAAGCAGCGATTCCTCCGGCTAATGCAATGTTTTCCTTATAATATAGATTGATATTACTCTTAGGGAAGGAAAATATACGGTGACCGCCCATAAAAACACCTATTTCTTTATCTTCTTTTATCTCTAAAAAGGATACATTCTTTTTATCCTTATATATGAGAAAATAATTATCCCAATTGGGAAGAAGAGCTAACTTATTATTTTTTAATGTTATGTCAATAAGAGCTTTTTTCTCTTTGAAAACTCCGTCTAAATCCTTGAAATATTCCAAATGTGCCGCTTGGATATTAATAATCGTTGCAAGATCCGGCAGGCATATCTTTGTTCCCGCTTCTATCTCACCAAAATGATTGGTCCCTAATTCCACGATGAGTATTTCAGTGTTCCCAGGACATGAAAGTATTGTTTTAGGTATACCAATAAGATTGTTCTCGTTTTCAAAGGTAGCGTGAGTTCTAAATCCTGCATTTATGAAGATATCCTTCAGAATTTCCTTTAATGTTGTTTTCCCGGTACTTCCTGTTATTGCAATGACCTTTGCTTTCAATGTAATTCTGTATGAATATGCGATCTGTTTATAAATTTCTAATGTATCCCGAACTTGAAAACCATTTTTTTCAGTATATTGTCCATGAGAATATACAAATCCGGCGGCTCCTTTTTTTAAAGCTATCTCTATAAAGTTATGCCCGTCAAAACTATCACCTATAAGAGGTATGAAAAGCTCCCCGGGAGAAATACTTCTGGAATCGGTTGAGATCCCGGAAATATTCAAATTGAAATTGGGGATAAGGGATTTCATAATATTATTGAACTTATTCATCCAAAAGCTCCTTTAATATCTCCTGATCTGAAAAATGTATTTTTTTATTTCCTATGATCTGATAATCCTCATGTCCTTTTCCTGCAATAACGATTATGTCTCCCTTCTTTGCAATTTCTACAGCTTTTTTAATGGCTTCTTCTCTATCAATATATTTAAAGAGCCCCTCAACCCTTTTTATACCAGTTAGTATATCATTTATTATACCTGCGGGATCTTCAGTTCTCGGATTATCCGATGTTACGATGAGGATATCACTATTTTTATCGGCGATCTTTCCCATAATACTTCTCTTTGTCTTGTCCCTGTCACCACCTGCTCCGAAGACAGTTATTATGCGTTCATGAGGCAGTTCTTTTACAGAATTCAGTAAACTCGAAAGGGCATCCGGTGTATGGGCATAATCAACAACCGAAATGATCTCCTTATTGCGTATGATCTCAAACCGTCCGGGAACACTTTTTAATTTTCCTACCCCGATTATGGCTTTTTCTATGGGTATTCCGCTTTTGTGTGCCATTATGATAGCCATTAAACTATTGTAAACGGAAAAAAGTCCCGGAATAAATATTTTTATTTTGAATTCAATATTATTATACAAAATAGTATAAAAAGAGCTGTCTATGTGGAGTTCGTATGACTTTATTTCATAATCTCCTCCTTCCCCCACGGTCACAATATTCTTATAATCTGTTCTTTTTAATAATTTCATTACATTAATATCATCTATATTCACGATCAAAGGAGTGTTTTTCATATGTTCCGTAATCTTCATTTTTGCATTGATATAATTATCCATGGTCTTATGAAAGTCCAAATGGTCCTGTGTAATATTGGTTATTCCGCCTATATTAAAATTCAAGCCATATATTCTATTCTCTTCAAGTCCATGAGAGGATATTTCCATGATGATATGTTTGATGTTTTCGTTATAACTTTTTTTAAAGATCTTATAGAGCTCGCTGGCATAAGGTGTAGTATTGGCACTTGGATATTCTTCATTTCCAATGAATGTACTGATCGTACCTATGACCGTTGTTGAAATTCCAAGCGAACCAAGTATCTCTCTCAAAAAATATGTCGTAGAAGTTTTCCCATTTGTGCCTGTTATACCATAGATCGTCATTTTTTCTATGATACTGCTATAATAATCGTAGGAAAATCTGTTCAAGAAATCAAATGTATCTTCCATATGAATGAACTGAATATTATTAACAAAGGTATTATCAGCGCGCTTTCCAACGATGATAGATGCTCCATTTTGTATGGCATTTGTAATATGATCATTACCGTCTGCGAATTTACCTTTTATAGCGACGAACATATCACCTATTTTAATTTTCCTTGAATCTACTTCAATTGAATTTGGGTAATTAATAAGTCCGTATTTTTTGATCAGCTCTTTTTTATTCATCTTTTACCGCCACTTTTATTAGCTTTTTGTTCAGTTCATAAAAATAGATCCTCTCGGCGATCTCTTTAAAAATGGATCCTGCCACTTCACCACCATAGTATTTCTTTCCCGGTTCATCAATAAATACACCCATTGTATATTTGGGATCGTCCGCCGGAAAATAACCGATAAAGGATGCCAAATACTTATCTGTAGAGTATTTTTTTGTTTGGGGATCATACTTTTTTGCCGTTCCCGTTTTACCTGCGATTGCAATATATTTGGAGTTGACCTTTTTCCCCGTTCCTTCTATCACAACATCTCTTAAAGCGGTTTGTAAAAATGATATGGTTTTTTTTGGAAAAACATTGTCATTAAAATATTGGACCTTTTTCCCCGCAAGTATTTGCGGTTTCAATAGCTTCCCCTTTGAAGGTATGGTATTGAATGCCAGTAAAAAGTTTATTAAGGGAGCTGAGATCTCATATCCCATGCCTATTGATGCTAAACTGAAGATTTCATTCCACTTTTTATAATTTAATATTCTGCCATTGGTATAGTTGGGCAGTGGAACGCCTATACTCCTTTTTAAGTTCAGTATCCCCAATAAGAACACATAGAGATCCTTAAGATTACCTTTCTTATAATATTTTTGCATTATTTTAGCCATACCTATATTTGAGGAGTGTACTAGGACCTTTTTAACATTAAGATATCTGTTCTTTTCCACATCACGAATTATCCTTTTTTTATTTCCTTTTTTTAATAAGTATTTTCCGTTTTCGCAATAGAAGACATCATGAGGAGATAATACACTATTGTCATGATATTTAGAACTCAGTAAAAACCCGATTATTATTGGCTTAAGTATGGACCCGGGTTCGAATATATCTTCCAGTGACATATTCTTAAAGCGTTCATAACCGTATTTGGAATATATATTAGGATTAAAACTGGGATAACCCGTCCATGCTCTTATCTTGCCCGTGCTTGTTTCCATTAAGACCACGGTTCCTCTCTTAGCACGGAATTTTTCAACTCCTTTTTTCAGGGCTTCGTAACAAAAATCTTGTAAAACCGTATTAAGGGTGAGTTTTATATCCTGCCCGTTTTCCGGTTCATTTAACCATTTTGTCCTACCCCAAGTTCCGCCCCGCAAATGAAGGTGATTATCAATATATTTCCCTGCTGTTCCCCGAAGCGTCCCATTCTCTCCTCTTTCTATACCGCATATTGCATGATGCTCTTTATTGACAAACCCAACTACTTGACCGTAAAGGTCCCTAAATGGATAGTACCTTGTGTATTTTTTATTATAGTAGAATTTCCCTTTGATATCTCTTATCTTTTTATACTTTTTTTCCAGTTCGCTCATGAATTTTTCGTAAAGCTCCAGAGAAAGAATACCTTTAACCAGAAGAATTGATCTTCTATTATTATATGCATTGGTAATTTTTTGCTTCATTCCCTTTTCATACTGTCTGTTTTCTTTGAGGAAGTTTACGGTTTCACTTAAAAGAGAATTGAATTCATCTTTTTTTAAACCCTTGCCGTAAAAGTAAATATCATAGCTCAAAAGCGATGTTGCAATGAGTTTACCACGGCTGTCAAGGACATCTCCCCGTTTCCCTTCCACAGTGAGAGTTCGCTTTGAAAAAGACTGAGAGGAGTTTAATATAATACCGAAGAGCTTTAGTAGTATCAGTAAAAATATACCTGATAGAACAAGTAAGAGGACAAATAAATTACTTTTTTTCATGGATATTGACCAATTTATAATCCTTCAAAGGTGATATTATTTTAAAATCAAGTTTCTTAGCCTCTTTTTCCATATGGTTAAAGCTCATACTTGTATAATATTCAAGGAGCAATTTTTTATGGAAATTCTCTTGGGTATTAATTTTTTCCTTAATCGCAGATATTTTTTTATAACTAATACTTATATTGACCTGGTTATTTATATAAATGAAAAATAAAATGAAAAGTATTGCGGGAATAATATAAAAAATGACGATCTTTTGATCTTTTTCCTTCATAAATATTTTATTATCCTCATTTTAGCGCTTCTTGCCGCTTTATTGGCTTTTATTTCTTTGTAGCTGGGTTTGATCACATGTTTATTGATTATTACTATTTTACTTTGTATCTTCAATTCTCTAATGGTATTTTTTAATATCTTATCTTCACCTGAATGATAGGAAATGAACATAAAAAGAGCGCTTTTGTTCTTTATTCCGTCCATATTCTGCAAAAAGGATCTCAATTGTTCTAATTCGTTATTGACCTCAATTCTCAATGCTTGAAATAATTTGCTTAAAAATTTCCTGAAATGGCTGGGTTCTTCAATGGCTATCGCATCAAATAGATCTTTTATGATCTTAAATTTATTTTTTTTTCTAAAAAGAATAATGCTCTTTGTAATTTTTTCAGGGTTTATAATATCACCATATTCTTCAAAGATCCTATTCAAATCCTTTTGTGGATAATTATTCAGAATATAAGCCGCTGTCTTTTTTGTATTCGTCGAGAATCGCATATCCAAAGGTTCCTCCGGCATTTGCCATGAAAAACCTCTTTCAGAACTCTTGATATGGTACATAGACAATCCCAGATCTAAAAGAAATACACCAATATCCTTATCGAAGTACCTTCTTATATTAGCATAAGAATCGTTAAAAAGCAGAATACTGTCTCCCAATCGTTCTTTTGTTCTCTTGAGGATCTTCTTATCTCGGTCTATTCCAATGAATGTCCAATTATCTAACTTGTCTTTCAGAAATTCAATATGTCCTCCCTCTCCCACCGTACAATCGCAAAAAACATTTATTTCGGCATGCTTTCTTATATTTTCAAGGATCTCATTTTTAAGTACCGATCTATGGTCATATTTATTAGATGTCATATTTTTCATTTACATATTTTAAAAGATCGTTCAGGGCATTATCATTAAAGCTCATCTCTTTTTTTATCATTTCATCGTAATCATTAGGCAGCCAGATCTTCATGAAATCTCCCTCTCCCGTAACAATAATATCATTGCCGATAGCCATATTATCTATGACCTTTTGAGGTATCCTCAATCTTCCCTGCCCGTCAAGTGATAGTTTAAAAGAATTACCGAAAAAATAGGTATAGATCTTCTGTGCCTTAGTATCAAAGAATTTAAGGGACTCTAATTTATCTTCAATTCGTTTTGCAAAATAGTATGGAAGTACGAAAAGATATTTATATGTCTGGGAGAAACCGGGTAATATTATAAACTCTTCAATTTTATTGCTTATGACGATCTTTTTTATTTCATTAGGTAACATGAATCGACCTTTATTATCAATGGAATACTTAAAATTACCTCTAAACTTTTCCATAATAGCCCCCAAATACTTGACTTAAAACAAATAAAAAACTAAAATAAATATGTGAAGAAAGATATTTCATATTTGCTGCCCTTATTTATCATTAAATTATATCAAAGAACCCCCACTTATGCCAAATATTTTCCCACATTTTCCCACATTCTCCCACAAAGCGACTATATATTGAGGTCAATAAAGAAATTATACTATATACATACTAAAAATATACTAAAAATAAAATGGAGGAGTTTATGTTTATTCTAAGCTTTTTTTTATCCCTTATTGTTTTCCTTTTGGTCTTGGTAATTCCCTTTGCCATTAAGCCGGTCTTTTTAATAAGTTTGTTCCCAAATTCTTTCTTATTGGCTGGTATTCCAATGTTTATTTTAATAGTATTTTTTGATTTTTTGCTTATTCGTTCGGTTTTTCGTATTGATAAAAGGAAAAATGATCTCAGACCGACCACAATAAATCTTCGTTTTTTTACCGGATTTATAATTATATTGGTTCTTACTGTACTTTTTGTACTATTTGATAAATTTATTGCTCTTCTCATAAGCGGGAGAGATATTACATTGCTCTTTACAAAAAGCTGTTTGCTGTATGTTTTTATTCATGGGAACTTTATTTTACCCATTTTTTTCTTTTTACTTCTTTATCTCTTTAGTTTTATGTTAACACCTTCAAAATTCTCAACATTTTTTAGTAATAGATTATTCCCCATTGGAATATTAATACTTCTACTAATCTTCTTATTCGTATATAGGTGGGATCTTGGTTCTAATATTGTCGAGAGCATTATTAACCCCAGAATAAAGATCAAATATTTTGATAAAAATATTAAACATGTACCTAAATCGCTGAAAGCCGTGTTCCATTTACGCAAAGGAGAATACGGTATCAGTTTGGCGCAAAAAGATAATGACAGGTCAAAGGCAATTGCAGTACTTGATGATCTTAAAAATGTCATGGAAAATAAAAAGTTCAAGGATTCCTTTGAACTTTGGAATACCAAGTTAAAAACGGATATTTTTTTAAAGAACGATAATGATGTTGTGAATGATTATCAGCGTATTTTCACCATATTAAAAGAACCAACTTCCGAATTATTGGAAGAATTTTCTAAAGCATTATTATTATTCAAAGTTCCGGCGGTCAATACTGTTTACTCCACATTGAATAAATATGAAAAATTAAGTGAGAAGTCCGAGTATTTAAGAACATTGCGGGAATTTCTTAAAGAAAATATTGAAGAGAATACACATGGTCTCGAACTTTATTATAATGCTAAAAATGAAAATATTATAAAGAAAAAAGAGGAACTTTTCATTAAAGTAATAAATGATACCGTTTCATATAAGGTCAAAGACGATGCATATTATGACTATATAGAATTTCTCATTAAAGAAAAAAGAAAAAAGCTCGCATACTCGAAATTGATCGATTTTATCGGTACCTTCAAAAATACTCCTTATTTAAAGAAAATAGATACGGTGAAATCACAGATAAAAAGGACATCCATGAGAAGCGATTATAAGAAGAGAGAAATGTACTGTTATTCCATTGAAGTCGATGGAAAGCCCTATATTGTTTCAAACTATTCCTTTTATGAATTTAATCCGAACAATTTTAATATTAAAAAACTTTTTGAGTTCAATCCGGATAGTGATCTTATTATTGAAGATGTTATTTCAGTAGATAAGTACATATGGATCTTTTATAAGGGCGGTCGTGCGGATATTGTTAATACACTCACACGAGAATTCAATACGGTCCTTATGCCCCAGGGCTTGATCTATAAATTGCCTGTAACGGTAGGTAGTCAGTACATATACATTGGTACGAAAAATGGGATATTCGTCTACAATTTTTCAGGCAATAAAACGAAGATCATTGGGAAACAAAATGGACTGACCTCGGAAAATATTAGATATTTGAGGTTCAGCAAGAATAAACTATTTATTGGCACAACCGATACATTAATACTTTATAATTTACTAACCATGAAAGTTGAAATTCAAAGAGGGTATAAGGACCCTGTAACCCAGCATGAATTCAATAATTTCGTATTTGTGTACCCCACAAAAAATTTCATGTATGGTTTGGGAGACAACGGTCTTGTTAAATTCAATAGGGTTAAAAGCCAATGGGATGATCCCGTTTTTAAGGGTTTATTAAAATTATATGATGAAAATGATAAATACCTCGTTGTTCTTGATAAGAATAATTCAAAATATAAGATCATGATTTTTGATAAAAAAAGTGAAAAGATCTATAAGGTATTTGAGGACTTTCAAATTGGTCCTCCATATCTTTCTCTTAAAATACTCGGCAATAGTATTTATATTGCAAATGGAGAGAGAAAGGTCAATAAGATATCTTTGAACAATTTTAATATTGAGAAGTTCCAGGGTGATCTTGACACCAATGCAGGTGATATTTTACATATGGGTATTCTTGACGATTATCTTACCATTATTCAGCCCTATTGTTTGACCTTTGTTTATTTAAAAGTGGAGTAATAATGGCGAAATTTCTCAGGTGGCCTAATTGGCTGAAAGAGCTTTATAAGGAAAAACGAGGTGACCCCGGAGAGATTCAGAAATTAATAAAACTAAAGGATCTGCATACCGTTTGTCAGGAAGCGCATTGTCCCAATATTCGAGAATGTTTCGGCAGCGGAAAAGCTACTTTTTTGATCATGGGAAATAAATGCACTCGTAATTGCAGATTCTGTAATATAGGTTCGGGTACCCCCTCCCCTCTGGATATATCCGAAATTGATCATATAATCGATTCTATTGGAATAATGGGTTTGAACTATATTGTCATCACATCTGTTACAAGAGACGACCTTCATGATGGAGGTGCAGGTTTTTACTCAGACCTTGTCCTAAGGATAAGAGAAAGGTATCCTAATATTGGGATTGAACTTTTGATTCCTGATTTCAAGGGCGAAATCGGATCATTGGAAAAGTTGGTCCATGCCCCTTTGGACATATTGAACCATAATGTTGAGACCGTCCCTTATCTTTATAATGCTGTCCGCCCCCAGGCGAATTTTGAGACCTCTCTATTTGTTCTGGATTACTATAAAAAGTCAGGTTTTATCACAAAATCAGGAGTAATGGTAGGTTTGGGAGAAACGATCCAGGAGTTATTGGAGACATTCTCCCGATTGGTTAGAATAGATACGGATATTCTCACCATTGGGCAGTATTTACAGCCGTCGCTTGAACATTATCCCGTAAAAAAATATTATTCATTGGAAGAATTTGATATATTGAGAGATAAAGCACTTGATCTGGGCTTTAAAGAAGTATTTTCAGGACCATTCGTAAGATCTTCTTTTAAAGCTGATGAAACAAAATTGGTAAAAAGGAGGTAGTATGGACTTTGATGAAAGCATGATGAGAAAAGATAAACGATTTGATTCATTGAATCTCGCTGATGTTGAGATCTTTGATACACAAGGTAATGGAATTTATATGGGTATTGGTAAAACATTAAATGTTTCTCTCAGCGGCTTGATGTTCGCTATCTATGATCTCAATGTACCCATTCAGTTGACATATAGAGTAAAGTTCCTGGTCTCTTTGGAAAAAGGTGGAGAGATTGTTAATTTGAAAGGGATAATACGGTGGATACATAAAAATGATTCCACTCAAAAGATAGGTGTCATGTATGAACCTTTAACCAAAAAGGTCTATGATGCCTTAAATAAATTCCTTGACCAAATCGAGAAATGAAAGCACCCTATATCATAGGTATTGCAGGTGGCACAGGCTCGGGTAAGACCACCGTAGCAGAGAAGATCGAGAAAGTTCTGAATGAAAATATTTCTGTTATTACGCAAGATGCTTTTTATAAAGAGATGTACAATATCCCTGTGGGAGAAAGGAATTACGATCATCCCAATGCTTTTGATATTCAATTATTGATTGAAAGTATTGAAAAGTTAAAAAAAGGTAATGATATTAATATTCCTATTTATAATTTTAAGAACCATCGAAGATTAAAAGAAACAAAATTAGTAAAATATTCTCCCGTTATAGTTATTGAAGGCATTCTCATATTTTACTATAAAGAATTGAGAGATCTAATGAATTTCAAAATATATGTTGATACCCCATCCGATGTTCGTCTTGCAAGAAGAGTGCTTAGGGATATCAATGAAAGAGGAAGAAGTATTGATTCGGTCATTGACCAGTATTTGAACACCGTAAGGCCAATGCACATTGAGTTCGTTTCATCTACAAGAAAATTTGCAGACATCATTGTTCCCGAAGGCGGATATAACGATAAGGCAATTGATTTTATGACAAAATATTTAAAATCCATTTTTTAAGAGGGACGGTGTTTTACATACTTTACATAGAGATGTATATTTATCTTTAGAACAGGTTCTTTAAGGGTACTTTCGTATTTAGCTAAATACGAAAATAGATAGCAATAGATTTGAAAATAGAATAAAAAAAAGGTACAATGTATTAGCATATATACGGAGGAGTTAATGGACAAAAGATATAAGAAATTTTTAAAACTATTGGATAAGAGAAATGCAAATAAAAATAATTCAGGGGAAATCGATAAACTCATAAAAGAAAAATTTGAAAGAAAATTTGCTGTAGTTATAACCGACTCTTCACATTTTACCTATAAAACCAAGACATTCGGTATTATTCAATATCTTGCAGTTTTACAGGAAAGTTATAAGACATTGAATAAGATCATTGAAAACAATAAGGGGACTCTCATTAAAGAATGGGCTGATGATATTTTTGCGGTCTTTGCCAACCCTGATGATGCGCTTTCTTGCGTTTTAAAAATGCAGAAATATCTGGACAATAGAAATAAAAGCTGTGATGAAAGCGAAAAATTTACCATTTGTGCGGGAATAAGCTATGGAAATATACTATATCTCGGCGATGATATTTTTGGTGATCCGGTGAATATTGCATCGAAGTTAGGAGAAGATACAGCAGAAAAGGATGAGATACTTCTCTCCGAAGATGCCTATAATGGTCTAAAAAATAAAGATAAATACAAATTTGAAAGGGTAAAAGATGTAAAAATGTCTGGCGTGAAAATTGATTACTATAAATTGCAAAAGTAATTTATATCCCTAAAAGTTTGAAAATACATCTGATGAACATATCATG